>JAAXTT010000243.1 GCA_013336365.1 Peptococcaceae bacterium | reverse complement strand
TCGCCTTGCACCGGATAGCGTATCTGCTTTATGCCGGACTTAACAGCAGCTTAAACTCAAGCAATATTATAATAATTTCTCCCAATGATGTTTTTAGTGAGTATATTTCCAATATTCTGCCCGAATTGGGTGAGGACAGTGTTATTCAGGTTACCTTTTATGAATTGGCTCAAAGGATCCTCAAGGAGTCCTTTGCTTTGGAACAAAGAGAAAGCCAATTGGAATTTCTTATTGATTTTAGAAATACAGATTTCGGCATTAGAAGAAAAGAAAATGTTGATTTTAAAGGCTCCATATCTTTTGTCCGAATTTTGGACAGGTTGATAGATCATTTCGGCAGACAGGCCATTGCTTTTGAGGATATCAGCTATGACGGAAAAATTGTTATGACCAGACAGCAGCTTAAAAACCGATTTTTAAACAATAAGTTCAACATTCCCATGGTAAAGCAGCTGCAAAGGTTGGAAAAGACAGTGCTGGATAAAATTCAACCCTTGAAAAAAAACCGATTTAAAAAGATAAGAGATATTGTTGATAATAGTGAAGGTAGGGATTTTGAGGAAGAATCCTTCAGCAGACTGCTGATGATCAAGTATTCCAGGTCCTTAGCCAGACAGCTTAGAAAATTAAGCCGGATTGATTTTATAGAGGTTTACAGGCTATTATTTGAGGATAGAGAATTAATTGGCAGATTATCCAAAGGCTTGGAGCTGCCTGAGAAAATTGACCTTATAGCCCGGGATACACTAGACTCTCTGAATCAAGGGAGGGTACAGTATGAAGATATTGGGCCCTTGCTATATCTAAAGCTCAAAATAGAAGGGGAAGCCTACTATCCGGAAATAAAGCAGGTAGTTATCGATGAAACCCAGGATTATTACCCTATCCAGTTTGAGGTTTTCAATCTGCTTTTTAAAGAGTCAAAATACACCCTGCTGGGGGATATATATCAATCGGTGGAAAAGGATGAAAGCTATTCCTTTTATGACCATATAGCCTCGATTTTTTCCCGGGAAAGGACTGCAAAATTATTTATTAAAAAAAGTTACCGATCCTCATATGAAATAAGTAAATTCAATCAGAGACTACTGGGAAAAAGGCATCTGACCTTTATGCGTCATGGTCAGGAGCCACAAATTATAAGATGTAAAAATGAGGAAGCTATAACACTTTCTATAGCAAAGGATATTGGGGATTTTTTAGCTGAAGGCGGTAAGTCCTTAGCTGTTATCTGCAAAACCCAGAAAGAGGCTGACAAGGTTTATTTAAGCTTAAAGAGTAAAAAGGTCCAGGTTGGGTTGGGAAGTAATGTATTAGACTCAAAGGCCGTGGTAATTCCCGGTTATAATGCCAAGGGACTGGAATTTGATACAGTAATTGTCTATAATGGCAACCGGTCCGACTATACTGATATTTTTGATAAAAAGCTATTGTATGTGGCTTGCACCAGAGCCCTGCATAATTTAAGGATATATTATACAGGTGAGAAAAGCCATTTTCTTGCTTTCTGTCCATCTCTCCAGAGAAAGTAGTCAAAATCCAGATGGCCAAAGTAATTCGGCCTGATAGAAGCTTCAATTTTAACAGGTTGGGAGGTATTGAAGTGCC
>JAAXTT010000140.1 GCA_013336365.1 Peptococcaceae bacterium | reverse complement strand
GGCTAATAAATCCTTCTATAAAGATTCCAAGTTAAATGTTATTACCGTATTACTGATTAAATATTACCGTCCTCCGGTGCTGCTGTTCCCTTGTTCAGGCTCCCTGCTTCCGGCAGGTTGGGGAGGCATAACTATTACAGGCTGTCTTTCTGCGCTGGCATTTTCGTTTTCACTGTTTGTTCCGGAGCTGCTGCCTTCATTGTTTGTTTGACTTGGTGTGGTACCAAGCTCACTATTTGAGGGTTGGGGACTATCCTGTCTTGCCGTATTTTCTCCAGGTGCGACATTTAACTTGTCAACTGGTGCTTTAGCCCTTATCAAACTGGCGGCGTCCTCTTCCTTAGCCCTAAAGTAAGAATCCAGGATCTCTCTTGCTACCGGCCCTGCAACCGAGCTTCCCTTCGCCCCATACTCTATTATTACCGATACTGCTATTTCCGGCTTTTCGTAAGGCGCATAGGCAACAAAAAGAGCATGGGCATTTTTTGCTTTATCCCCCACCTCAGCAGTTCCTGTTTTAGCGGCAACCTGATATTGAGCACCCCAAAAGGATGACGCACCGGTTCCCTGACCAATTGATACCTGGTGCATACCCTCTCTTACAATTTTCAGTGTATCTTCGGAAACATTGGCTCTACTGATTATCTCTGGCATAAAAACCTTAAGCTCTACTCCATCAGGGTCTACAATCTTCTTGACAATGTGCGGTCTATATACACTTCCTCCATTTGCAATCGCAGCAACATAATTGGCCAACTGGAGAGCAGTCAATCTAGTCTCCTGCTGACCAATAGCCATATCCATACTGTCATACTCACGCCACTGAGATTCCCAGTCGTTACCTTGCCAAATTTTGCTTTTTAATTCCTTAGACGCAATCCTGCCCATTTCCTCACCGGGTAAATCAATTCCTGTTTTTTTGCCTAATCCATACTGGAGAGCATACCTGGACATAAGCTCCGGACCTGCCTTAGCTCCAAACATATAAAAATATGTATCGCAGGAATCCCTTAGCGCTTTAACTGCATCAACACTGCCATGACCTCCCGGCTTCCAATCACGCTTATATTTATAATATCCCGGGTCACTGATCGTTGTTTGAGGAGTTACTATATTCCCCTCCAATAATGAGGAAAGTGTGGCCATCTTAAATACCGAGCCGGGAGTATATGAGGTTTGGATGGCGTGATTACGCAGAGCTCTTGTTTTTAATAGCTCATCATATTTTTTTGCTTGCAAAGGCTGGGAAAAAATATTCAAATCATAGGAAGGCAAGGATGCCATAGCTAAAATTTCCCCGCTATTTACATCTATTACAACTGCAGCACCGGATATCGGTGTGCTTGCTGATACTCTGGCCAATCCATTTCTAGCCCTCTTGATTGCAGCAGACACCCCATCCTGGGCGGCCCTTTGCACCCTGTTGTCAATGGTTGTAATTAAATTATTACCGGATACAGGCAAATTATAGCCCATGTTCCTTACCGGGTTTCCCTGAGCATCAACCTCTACCTGTCTTGATCCATTTTTTCCTCTGAGATAACTCTCATAGGTGTATTCCAGTCCAACCTGACCATAGGAGTCACCAAGATTGTAGCCCTGATCTTTGTATTTCTCCAGCTGCTCACCGGTAATTTCCCTGACGTAGCCTACAACCTCACCCAATAAATCTCCATAAGGATAGGTACGTACCGGCTCCACATCAATTATCACCCCAGGCAGGGAGATACGTTGTTCTTCAATTTTATTTACTGTTTCCTGAGCAATATCCACTGCCACTTTCACCGGCTCATAAAGCCTTGTATGGTCCTTTATTTTTATATAGATAGCTGATTTTATCTGAGCCTTTGTCAAACCCTTCATGCTGACATCACCCTCCAACAGATTGGATAGAAGGGTCACTACCTTATCGTCAGCATCTCCCAGATAAACAAGTGATACAGTATAAACAGGTTTATTCATTACCATTCTGTTGCCATTACGATCAATGATCTCCCCCCTGGGAGCTAAAACAGGATTTAGTCTTTGGTGATTTCTGGTAGAAAGGGTACTATATCGTTCACCTTCAATTATCTGCATATAACCAAGTCGAAAGAGCAAAACAGAAAATAGCAATGCCAAGATAATAATAAATGTTTTGATCATTTTATCCGAAATTCTTTTATCCACTAGATTACCCC
This sequence comes from Peptococcaceae bacterium, assembly GCA_013336365.1. Classification (GTDB taxonomy): domain Bacteria; phylum Bacillota; class Desulfotomaculia; order Desulfotomaculales; family Desulfocucumaceae; genus JAAXTT01. The sequence goes on along the minus strand of JAAXTT010000140.1, from coordinate 1,918 downwards.
TTTTAGGTTATGGGCTGGCGTTAATTACATTTTTTTTGAGGAAAGATAGCCTGAAGTACTGGATCGATAATATGTACCATAAAAAATGGGAGCAACAATTGCTGTATAAATTGAGGTTGGAATAATAATCTCCAAAAATGCAACAATAAAACTGGTATTCACCTCAAAAAGGGCAAGTAAAAGATAATTCAAGCTTTGGGTAAAAAAGGCAATAAAGCCTACCAGTAAAAATATTATTATCAAACTATCCTTATATAGTTTGGTTTCCAACATTCCTGCAATATAGCCACCTAACATCAAAACAAGTCCATTCATTCCAATAAAATTACCAATGGTCAGATCTTGAAAAACCCCGCCAATAAAACCCAATAATGCCCCTTCTTTAGATCCGTTTAAAAAAGCGTGGAAAGTAACTATAATTAATAGTAAATCCGGTTTAAAACCTTGGAAAGCCAATAATTCCAAAAAAGTACCCTGAACAAAGATTGCACCTATCAGCAATGATACAAGCAAAAAAAGCCTTATCATAAGGGTGCTCCCTTCTGTTCAAGCATAGTTAGTGCCCCGGGAGACCTTCCTCCCTTTTTAGGAGATATATCTCCCTGCCCCCATGGAAATGGCAGTTCAGAAATCTGAGCGTCTTTTTTTACTAGGTTCATTCCGGTGATTATCATTACCTCTTCCAGCTTATCGATATTAACAAACGAGTTAACCGAAGCACTGATAAAAAGCCCGGAGGGGTCATGTTCCACATCTGCTATCCTGCCTATAGGTATTCCTTTTGGAAACAGACTGCCAAAGCTGGAGCTCACAACAGTTTGACCTATATTCAGCTCACTACCCAAAGGTATATGTACCATTTTCAATTTACCCTGAGCACTTGCAACACCCTCAATCATTCCGGGAGCCCTGCTCTCCTGAACCAGTGCAGCTACACCACTTCGAGGATCAGTAATTAATAATACCTCCGAGGTCTTGTGGGAAACTGAAATTATTCTTCCAATCAGACCCTGGTCATTAATTATTATCATATTAACAGCAATTCCGTCTGAGGCCCCTCTGTTTAAAGTAATAATGCCAAACCAATTACTTATATCCCGGGAAATAACCGATGCTGCAGTAAGCTCATAACCCATAAGGGGTGCAACACTATCTTTGAAATTTAACAGTGTACGAAATCTGTCATTTTCCGATATTAACTCCTGATAATTCTTTGAAACGCCCTCAAGCTCCGTAATTTTTTTCTTCATTGCCTGATTTTCCTTATAGATTGTGGTCAATCCTACAGGGAAGGAAACCAGTTTTCTCAACTGCTGTCCAATATTGGTAGAAAGACCCTGAAGAGGTGAAATAATATCCTTTATTCTGGATTTGTAGGGTGCGATATCAGTTTTTCCGAATTGCGTATAATTAATCAAGACAAATATCAGTATAATAAATACTGATAGAATAAAAATATTCCTATTTTTGTTATTATTCACAATATCCACCCCAAAACTGCAAGACACTGCAGTATTGAAAATTTTGACAAAGAAAATCCTATTATTCTTGGCGAGAAGACAATTTTCTGGGATTAATCAATACCTTCTTAAGCATTTCAATATTTTCCAAAACCTTCCCGGTTCCATAAGCAACCGCCATTAATGGTTCTTCAGCCAAATTAACCGGCATTCCTGTGCTTATGCTGACAAGACGGTCCAAGCCTCTCAATAGAGAGCCTCCTCCAGCCATAACTATACCTCTGTCAATAATGTCGGCAGCTAATTCCGGAGGGGTTATTTCTAAGGTTGCTTTAATTGCGTCAATAATAGCTGACACAGGCTCTGACAATGCCTTCTGAATTTCTGCAGAGGTAATCTGAATTGTCTTTGGCAAACCGGTTAACAGGTCTCTGCCTCTAATATCCATTACATTTACA
>JAAXTT010000139.1 GCA_013336365.1 Peptococcaceae bacterium | reverse complement strand
GTTACTAGCTGTGTAGTTTTTGCTGGGACACAACTGGCGCAGAGGGGTGTTTATTTTTGGGTAAGAAAAATAGTATTGTTCTTTTTAACAATATAGCACCAATCTATGGATTGTTTTACAGTATCCAAAAGACACATTTTTTGAAAGTTATCGGGAAGGCTTCAAAGGAATTGGATTTGACTTTATACGATAATATTCTTGATGTCGGCTGTGGTACAGGTGCACTTTGTTCTGTTCTCAACGAAAAAGGTTTATCGGTTACCGGAATTGATCCAGCAGAAAAGATGCTGAATATAGCAAAAAAACAACAGGAAAATAAGAAAATCAAGTTTTTACAAGGGAATGTTTTAGAGCAGCTACCCTTTGGAGATAAGTCCTTTGACGTCTCAATTGCCTCATACGTAGCCCATGGAATGCAAAAAGATGAAAGAAAAAAGTTATATGCTGAAATGAGCAGATTAACAAGAAACAAGGTAATTGTCTATGACTATAATCAAAATCGGGCGTTAATGGTGTCAATTATCGAATGGCTCGAACGAGGAGATTACTTCCGATTTATCAAGGATGCAGAAAACGAGATGAAAAATTGTGTTTATGAAATGAAGGAGTGCTTTTCAGAGGTAAAAGTTATTGATGTTGACACTCGTGCCTCTTGGTATATTTGCACGCCGGCTTAGATTTTTACCAGGTTTGCTCAGTTATTAAATTAGAATATATTGGTTTGCCAGAACCTTGTCAGATAATCTATCTATGAGATTATAGTTTGGAGTGGGATGTTTTGTTAACAAGCGTTTTTTCAGCTGTCGCTGTCTATGTATCTACCAGTATTGATTATTTGGTTATCTTGATGGTTATTTTTTCCCAAAGTCATACAAAAAAAGATCTACACCATATATATTGGGGTCAATATATTGGAACAGCTATTTTGGTAGCGGTAAGTTTATTTGCTGCTTATGTGCTTAATTTTATTCCTAAGGATTGGGTTATTGGCCTCCTTGGTCTAATCCCGATTTATTTAGGTGTCCGAGTGGCTGTGGTAGGTGAAGAGGAAGAGATTGTTGAAAAGTTAGCATCTGGAGGAACAAGTCCATTGTTTTGGACTGTTGCCTTAACAACGATTGCTTCAGGTGGTGATAATCTGGGTATTTATATTCCTTACTTTGCCTCGCTGGTTGTTCCTCAAATCTTAATAGCCTTAGTAATATTCGCCATTTCCATTGCCATTCTTTGCTATACCGGCTATAGAGTGCAAAAAATTCCCTTTGTTTCCGAAGCCTTAGAAAGATATAAACGAATTATTGTACCGTTTGTGTTTATTGGATTAGGAATCTATATTATGGTAGAGAATGAGACAATCCAAACTTTTTGTGCAGTGTGGTGATTGTTTTTATTTTTTCTGTTTTCCTGGCAGGATGCGATTGAGTACCCCCGGTGGTATCTGGGGGGTTAAATTTTACTGTTTAACGATAGATTATATTAAAACAGTAAATTATGTAGTATAAATTTTAGATACAAGTAAAAGGGTTTTAATAATCAGAATACAGTGAATATTCAGTTAAATTAAAGCTATGATAATAAGGAGGAGGGGGAATATGGGGCCGACTATGGAGAAATTTGTATCAACACTTCAAGAGTGGCTGACAGCGGACGATATAATCCAGAATATCGAGGGATGCCTAGGCTGTGGTAACTGTTCCCAGGCTTGTGCCTGGTATCTTGGAACCGGGGATGAGCGTCTTCGCCCCAATTTCCGTTCCGATTTTATTCGAAAAATATATCGTCGTTATCTATCTCCGGAAGGAAAAGTGTTGGGTAAGCTGGGAATCTATTCCACCCCCACCACTTTGGACCTAAAGAGGGAAATGGATGTTTTTTGGAAGTGCACTGCCTGCGGGCGTTGTTCCTTGGCTTGTCCACGGGGTATTAATAACCGCCGGCTTACCAGAATCGGAAGGGCAGCTTACACAGATAGTGGCTTTTCTAAAGACAATCTCACTGTCAGAAATATTATTGAAAATACCGCCAGCAGCAATCACTCCTTCGGACACAGTGTAATGGAGGTGTTTGCAAAAGTAGGATTAATGCTGCGCTATGAAGATGTGGAAATCCCCATTGATGTGTATGGTGCCGAATATCTTTTTGTTTGTCCGGCAGCCGGAAATACCAAAATACCGGAGTTGGGGATAAAAATCCCTAAAATCCTGAATGCAGCCGGTATCAGCTATACAATGACATCAGGAATTGTTGATACAGGTACAGATGTTGATCATATTGCAGTGAATATGGAGTTAACCAGAAGGTTGCTTGTGAAAATGGAGGAGGAAGCCCAAAGACTGGGGGTTCAAAAGATATTTGTGGCAGAGTGTGGCTGCGACGTCCGTACCTTTTATGTGGAAGCCACCGAGATACTTGGCAGGCCTTTCAGATTCCCCATTGTGCATATTGATACAGTTATCTATGAGGCGATAATGAACGGCCAGCTTCCAGTGGAACCGATTGACCAATCAGTTACCTTTCATGACCCTTGTTATGTTACTCGGTTAAGTGGATTGGGAGAGCAATACCGTGATTTTATGAATTTGCTGGTTAAGGATTTCAGGGAAATGACCCCCAATCGGGAATACAACTATTGTTGCAATGCAGGTTCCGGTGGACTGGCGGTAGCAGAAAATGCAGATATTTATCGTAAAATCTCAGTGATAAAAGCAGAGCAGATCAAAAATACCGGAGCAGAACTTGTTACCTCGCCTTGTGCTATCTGTTATGTTTCACTGAAAAATATCACGGAGTATTATGGGATTGCAACCGATGGAGAGAGAAAGGCAATGATGTTCTTTGAAATCATCTATGAGGCTGTGAAAAAAGCGTTGCTGGACAAGGGGGAGTACCACCGGGTGAAAACTCCGTTGCTTCATAAAGACAGGGACGAATTATTCCTGGAAAGACATTCACTGAATGGTTTTTTGAGAAAGCTACAGGAAAGTCCGGAATATTCGGAGTTGTTGCAGAGGTTAGCTGTCAACCCCAATGTAATAAATTATGCCGGGGAAAATCCGGGATTCGATGAATACCTTCAGCTGCAGATAGGGGAAAGCGGGGTCAGTCAAGCTACCGGTCAGGCAGCCTCATAAATGAAAGAAATCGGGAAAAGTAAAAAAATCAGCCGCCTTTCTGATGTAGGCGGAACAGGAGGAGCTAAATATGAGCATAATTATCGGGATCGTAAATGTGTTGGGACCTGTGGCAATGGTGCTTTTTGTTTTAGGTGTTGGTTACCGGGTTATTCGCTATATTTATCTGCTCAGAATAATAAAGCGACCCATGGGCCGGGCTACTTTGGCTTTAGATGATGTATCCTCCTCACAAAGTATGGGAGCAGCATATAAGAAGGTGATTACAGGGCCGGTACGCAAGTTTTCCAGCAAAGCCAACCGCATGTGGAGCTTTGGTTATATATCGTATCACCTTGGAATCATCACAATATTGGCTGGGTATAGCGTGTCAATTTTCATCCTTGCTGTGCGTATTTTACAGGGAAGCACAGTGCCTGATGTGGCAGCCAATATGGCAGTTTCAGCCAATTATTCCGTGGCAAATCTGCTGGCTGTGGTTTTTGGAAATGCAGAGCCACTGCAGGCGGTGTATCTGTTTGGTTCCTATGCCAATGCCTTTATCAGTTTCAGCTGGATCGCTGTCGTAGCTGCTTTAGTCGGAAATTCAATGCTTTTAATCAATCATTTATTGAGAAGATCAGGGGCAGTGACCAGAGCTATGGATCAAGCAAGCCGTAATATTCGCACTAAGGGCTTTCATAACAATACCAATTTGTTTATTGCCTTGCTTGTGTCCTTTATCGTCTGGTCGGAGGTATTGGCTCGTTTGCATTTGGGAGAATGGATAGTATTTGTCCACTCATTGCTGGGGCTTACCTTGTTGGCTGTATTTCCTTTTACAGTGTTGAACCATATGATTTATGCCTGGCTGGGAGTTTTTTATGCAGCCAGGATGCTGAACTACTGGGGAATAAGTGGGGCGCTTGTCCATACACAAAAGCAAGCTGCACATGAATATTGTCCGACATGTGCAACACCGCTCAGAGGAAATAGGTTCTTGAGCAAAAAACACAAAGG
>JAAXTT010000138.1:2062-4146 GCA_013336365.1 Peptococcaceae bacterium | reverse complement strand
TAATACTTCGGCTTTTCACTGTAGTCAGGAACCTGGTATAAATCATCCTTTTCCCATTGCTTTTGCCACTTAACCTCTATTTTGTTGAAATTATAGCTATCCTCAAAGCCCATAGATATTTCTCCTCCCATTATAAGCAGTTAATTAAAATCAAAAAAAGCCCGTCCCACTATAGGGACGAGCTCTAGCCCGCGATACCACCCTGATTGGTAAAAATGGTGGAGCTGGCGGGAATTGAACCCGCGGCCTCTTCCATGCCAAGGAAGCGCGCTCCCCCTGCGCCACAGCCCCATTAATTACCCTCTCGACACTGATAACGGTAGCTAACCGTATCGAGATACTAAATTTCTCCCGATAGACTCCGGGGCGAGTTTCTGTAGCATCACCTGCCGCCTTGCACCTGTCAGCAGCTCTCTGAGAAGTTTTGACTACCTACTTGCTCCCCATCAATGTCTCTCATCTCTTAAGATGACAAACTGTATTATAGTATATCGATAAATAGAAGTCAACGACTTATCAGACAAGTTTTTAGCTCCAGATAAAAACTTGTCTGCATTTTCTGACGAACTTAAGATATATTGATTTCACTGGCAACAACCGGTGCATCTGCCCAAAGTCTTTCCAGATTATAGAAGCCTCGCTCCTCCTCCTGGAAAATATGAATTACCACATCTCCATAATCCAAGAGCACCCAGCTTCCTTCTCTGTAACCCTCAATCCTGGCATTTAAACCCAAAGTCTTTTTTACCTGCTCTTCGATTGACCCTGCGATTGCTTGAACATTAGTGGAGGAACTACCTGTGCATATAACAAAAAAATCTGCTATTGAAGATATTTCACTTATATCAAGGATGGTAATATTTCTACCCTTTTTATCCTCAGCAGCTTTTTTAGCTAGTTCAGCCAATTCCAGTGAAGTATTAATAAAGCATCATGCCTCCTAAAGAAACTAATAAATTGCTATTTTTTGCCTATGGTTTTCTATTTCTGTCTGTCTATACCCATTTCCTTCTAATAATATTATTATCCCTTCTGATAAAGGCTGTTGTCAAAGATATATCTTTCCACCTTTTCCGGCAATAAATATTTTATTGGCAGGCCCAATCCCACTCTGTGTCTTATATCAGAGGAAGAAATAGCCAAAGCCGGCACTTCCAGTAATAAAATTTTATCTATATATTCAGCAGACAGAGCCTTTAATACACTCTTTAAATTTTCCAAGGAAAACCCCGGGCGGGTTGCAGCAATAAAAAAACATATCTCCAATAGGTCACTGGCTCGATGCCAAGTAAGGATTTCCAGAACGGCATCCGCACCACTAATAAAATAAAATTCAGTTGCCGGCCATATTTCTTTTAAACAGCTGACAGTATCAAAGGTATAGGAAGGTCCCTGCCTTTCTATTTCAATATCAGACAACTCAAAATAGCTGTTGCTTTCGATAGCTATTTTGAGCATGTTGAAGCGATGCAAATAATCAGCAACAGCACTGTTGTCTTTGTGGGGAGGTATTCCTGCCGGAATAAAGATAACCCTTTCCAGACCAAAGCTATGCCTGGCTATCTCAGCAGTTACCAGATGACCGTAATGTATAGGATCAAATGTTCCACCCATTATTCCGATTTTTTTCAATCTGCATTCCTTCTTTTAGCGTTTATTTGACCTCATGCCAATTCTAAATGCTGGTCAGCTAAAAATCAATAATTAGAAATTTTTGAAGGAAATACTTGAAAAAGCTAGAAATAACTTTTAATGGAAATTTCAGAGATTTCTGAAACAAGCAAGAGCACCTGTTGTTTCCTGCTTAAGGAGGATTTATTTATGTACAAAATCAATGTGGAAAAAGTAAAAGAACTAAAGAAAAAACCCTTGGATACTGACCTGGCCTTTGGAACTGTTTTTACTGACCATATGTTCAGCATGGATTACAAGGCTCCTGAGGGCTGGCTGGAACCCTGCATAATTCCATATCAGCCATTGTCTTTAGACCCTTCTACCATGGTCTTCCATTATGGACAGGCAATATTTGAAGGAATAAAAGCTTACCGAAGAAGCAATGGCAAAATAGGCATCTTCCGCCCTAA
>JAAXTT010000138.1:0-2052 GCA_013336365.1 Peptococcaceae bacterium | reverse complement strand
AGACTATATCGCCAGATTTAATCGTTCGGCAAGCAGACTTTGTATTCCCAATTTGAATGAGGATCTATTCTATCAAGGATTGATTAAGCTAATAGACCTAGAAAGAGATTGGGTTCCCAGCTCTGAGGAAACCTCCCTTTATATAAGGCCCTTTATTATTGCTACCGACCCCTATGTTGGAGTAAGACCATCAAATACCTATAAATTTATGATTATTTTATCCCCTGTAGGTGCTTACTATCCCGAAGGATTCAAGCCTGTATCAATTTATGTTACTGATAAATATGTCCGAGCAGTAAAGGGTGGACTCGGGGCTGTAAAGACCCCGGCCAACTATGCTGCCAGTTTGTTGGCCGCAGAGGACGCTAAAAAAGCAGGTTATACTCAGGTTTTATGGCTGGACGGCTGCGAAAAGAAATATATTGAAGAAGTAGGAACGATGAACATCTTCTTTGTTATCAATAATCAAATAATAACCCCTGCTCTTGAGGGCAGCATACTGGGTGGTATGACTCGGGATTCTGTATTGAAGGTAGCAAAAAAATGGGGACTTGAAATAAGAGAAGACGCAATAACCATTGATGAAGTGTACGCTGCATATCAAAATGGAACTCTCCAGGAAATTTTTGGCACAGGTACTGCTGCTGTTATTTCTCCTGTAAGTGAGCTAAAGTGGAACGATAAGATAATTATCCCCGGTGATGGAAAGGTAGGCAAGATATCTCAAAAGCTTTATGACTACATTAATGGAGTTCAGTATGGACTTAGAAATGATGATTTCAACTGGGTAACTGAACTATAATTCACTCATTATTATTTTTGCTTGGTACAAGAAAAACAGTAGCCGAAAATCTCGGCTACTGTTTTCTGTATAGAAAATGCTATTTCAACAATTTAACCAAAAATGTTGCAAGCTCTCCCCGGGTGATTTTATTCTGGGGATTAAAATCACCGTTTTCCAGACTCATTAACTTCAACCCAATCATAGCTGCTGCATAGCCCCTGTTTTCATAAGATATCTTTTTGGCATCTGAAAAATCAAGTCTGAATATTTCAGATACCCTTGCCAAATCTCCCCATCCCTCAGCATTCGCCCCCATTCTGGATAATTCTATTCTGTTTACAGCTGCCTCGGGGTCTACAACAAAGTCCTTGTCTAATATTCCTTTACTTCTTGCATTTTCTATTACTTGCTCATACCAGGGATCTTTCTCTCCGGTCAGTGGAAAATAATACCTGTTTCCATATGCCTTATCCAGCATCGCCAGAACCTCGGCCACTGTGGCATAATCATTAGGACGATACTCTCCGCCGGTCCCCACAACAATGCCTTCCTGTGCTAATAGCTTAATATCCTCTGCAGCAGGATGATTTTTGATATCGTTAAAATAATCCTTATTCTTTTTCGTAACCTCATTGCCCATATAGTCAATCTGAAGTCCACTAACCCCATCAAACAATACACCTTCTCCACCCTGGGATTGGTAAAGAAGAATATAATCCCTCTGGTCCTGACTGCCATAAAATGCATATTCCCTGCTGTACTCCAGCTTTAATGGATATTCTAATAAGTATTTTTTATTTATTTCTGCCACGCCAACAACTTCAGCAGAGTCAGGAAATTTGCTATCTAACCAGGTAAGATTATAGCTTAATACCTCCTTGCTGGAAGCACTTACACTAATATTGAAGCCATTCTCAGGATACACTATCCCATTAACAATTCTTGAATACTGAAAATTATAATTGTCTGAAGGGTAAGGAATGATTTTTGCCTGGAGAATAGTATCAGGATATGCTTGTCTTAATATAATCTGATTTGATTTCTTCGGTTGCATTCTCTCTATAAATTTTGCAGCTATTTTTTGTGCCTCATCCTGACGTAGTTTCTTTTTACCCTCTGATGATGAATTTATTTGATAATCCTTGTAAAATGAGAGCAATTGACCGGTTTTAGCATCTACTGAAGCCCAAATCCTTGCGTTGTTGCTGTTGGCAAATTGAATATTCCAAACTCTGCCTCCTGGAGTTCCATAACTTCTTTCCAAATTT
>JAAXTT010000242.1 GCA_013336365.1 Peptococcaceae bacterium | reverse complement strand
TGTATTTCTGGTAATCGGTATATTTTCCATTTTTCAGATAGAGGTGGATAGCTCCTTTATTGCAGCCATCCTGACTATTATTGGTTACTCTATCAACGACACAATAATTATTTTCGACCGGATCAGAGAGAATATGCATCACAAAAAGAAGGATCAGACTATTGACGATTTGGTAAATCTAAGTATTTGGCAGACTCTTACCCGCTCGATCAATACTGTTCTTACGGTGCTCTTTGTATTAATTGCGCTTTTCTTCCTAGGTGGGGAAACAACAAAGAATTTTGTTTTGGCAATGCTGATAGGAGTATCCTTTGGTGCATATTCCTCAATTTGTGTTGCCAGCCCGATTTGGGTTGATATCAGGAGCTTTAGAAAAAAACACAAAAGCAGTGCTGTTAGGGCATAATAGAATAATTTAAAAGAATAAAAGATAACCGTATAATTTTGCGGTTATCTTTTTTCAAAAAAGGATAGCCATTGGGAGGTTGTAATATTGAAGAATGACAATAGCAACCAATTGAACTGGCTGGTGGAAAAGCTCCAACAAAAAATAACAGAGCTTTCTAATAATATTGAAAGAATTAAGCTTGGTGAGTATCTTGAGCTATTAAACAAACCAGGTCGGCTTTTATGGGTTAATTTTATTTCCGGAATTGCCAGAGGACTTGGGATAGCTGTTGGCTTTGCAATTCTTGGTGCCTTTATGATAATTGTGATGGAAAAGCTGGTTAATCTGAATATACCTCTGATTGGCGGTTTTATCGCTGATATAGTAAGAGTTGTGCAGCAGCAGCTTGGCAGTAAAACTTATTAGCGAAAGGAGATCATAAAGTGAAGGAAAAAGAAAATACAGCCGGGTTATCCATACTAACCAGCTTGGCGCTCACCCTAGGCAAGGTATTGACCGGAGTAGCAACAAATTCAATCAGTATTTTTGCCAGCGGAATACACTCAGGTCTTGATTTATTGGCATCAGCGCTGGGGTATTATTCTGCCTCTCAGACAGTAAAGCCTGCTGATGACCAACATCAATATGGTCACGGCAAGTTTCAAAATGTTGCTGCAGTTGTAGAGGCCTTCTTTATTCTTATGGTTGTGATAATGATACTAGGAAATGCCCTGCCGGCTATTATGCTGGGAAGTGCAAAAATACTTCATGAAAGTCTGGGCATTATTGTAATGGCTACATCTTCTATGATTAATTTCTTTATTGCTGCAATTCTTGGGGCAGCGTATCACAAAAACAAATCTGAGGTATTCAGAGAAGACTACCGCCATTTAATGGTCAATGGAGCCTCAGCAGCAATTGTATGCCTGGGTTTGGCAGCAATAAAATTCACCGGATTAACCATAATTGATCCCCTGCTGGCACTAATGATTGCCTTAGTTTTGCTTAAGGAAGGCTATTATCATTTAAAAAAATCTGCCGGTGCGATTTTTGATGTAAAATTGTCCACTGACGAGGAAGGAATTATTATCTCAGCCCTGGATGAATATCAGGAAAAGTATGTTCAGTATCATGCTTTGAGAACTAGGCGTTCCGGCCCGGATAGATATATTGATCTGCACTTGGTGGTTCCCAGAGATCAGTTAATTTATGATGTAAATGAGGTTTGTAAGGGAATAGAAAG
>JAAXTT010000137.1 GCA_013336365.1 Peptococcaceae bacterium | reverse complement strand
TCATCCTTTATTCTATCGCCATAAGCTAAAATTTCCTCTATGCTGCTGCCATATTTCTTTTTAAGCTTTTGAATCAAGGCTAACCTGTCTTCAACAGTGTCCAAGGTCATGGGATAAAAATCCAGCCTTTCGATTTCCAGGGAAATCTCCCGACAGGCCTCTTCAAGCTGATATAAGGCCCCTGCAACCAACTCACTGGGTACTGTAAAGGCTGGATCCATTTCCTTTAGCCTGTCCAGTGATTTCATTCCCCTTCCGGTTAAGGCCAAAGCAGAATATAGGCTGTCAATTCCAACCCCTTGATAGATATATTGATAGCATTCACTTAATAATTGTGATATTTTTTCTTTATTTGATAATCGGTTTTTTTCTGTATGAAGCTCTTCTTCTTCTCCTGTTCTAAGTGCTGCCATATCGATTTCATTAATCTGATAACTTATTAAATCCTGTCTTTTTGCTAAATCCAAGTTTTTCTTGTTAAAATCCTCTAAATTATTCTTTATTTCAAGCCATTGACTATATAGTTTACTTACTCTGTCTCTACAGTCTGTCAGGCTTTTCCCTCCATATGCATCAAGAAGAAAAAGCTGAATATCAGGATTAAAGAGTAATTGCTGTTCATTTTGACCCTGCAGATCAATTAATTTAGAACCGACATCCTTTAGGAGAGCCAATGTAACCATCTGACCATTAATCCGACAAAAATTTCTTCCATTTCGCTTTATTTCCCTAGATAATATTATCAGCTGTTCATCTTCTAAGTAAAAACCATTATCTGATAGCAGCTGTACAACACCCAATGAGTTATCCAAGGAAAAGGTCCCCTGGACAAAACACAAATCACAGCCTGAACGAATGTACTCATCAAGTGCCCGACCACCAACCAATATTTTAATGGCATCAACAACAATAGACTTCCCAGCTCCGGTTTCACCAGAAAGAACATTTAGACCTTCAGTAAAATTGATCTCTGTTTGTTCAATTATGCCAAAATCCTTTATGAAGAGATTTATTAACATCCTGCCAGTTCCCCTTTGTTTAGTGTATAAGAGCCGTTACTAACACATTTTAATAATAAAGTAAAGTTTTGGACTTGCTGCCACACTATTATGAAATTCCAACCTTTGCACATTAAATTCTTTAATATTAAGACCCTCCAGCAATGTAGAAACAGCCTTATCTTCAGCTTCAGCGCCCGGATGTCCGGTATAGGCCACAATACTTATGCGTCCGCCAGTTTTTAATAGCTTAAGTGCCCCCTCAACTGCCTCCACTGTTGATTGAGGCACAGTAACCAGTTTCTTGTCACTTCCCGGCAAATAGCCAAGATTAAACATTGCCCCATCAATTTCCTGACTAATGTGCTTCAGGATATGTTCATGTCCTTCAGGAATAATTATTATCTTTTCAATTAGACCTGCGTCAGAAATTCGATTTCTTGTCTTCAGTAACGCACTCTCTTGAATGTCAAAGGCATATACTTTACCATCAACAGAAATATTTTGCACCAAGAAAAGAGTATCATATCCATTTCCTGCAGTAGCATCAACTACCCTGACAGAATTTCCCAGAATCGGAAAAATAAAGGCTCTTGCCCATTCAACTGCACTTGCCGGATGCCTGATCAGCATTGGCGCATATCCCCTTCTCTCATCTTCTGTTTGAGAACTCTGAAAAAATTCCTTGATTCCAGCTTTATGAATTTTACCTTGTAGGGAGCCTGGGTAATTATTACCCGGTCATGCTTTTTTAACTGAAGTCCCTGCTGCCCGTCCATTGTCAACATTACTTCCTCCATACTGGCAACAAGTTCTATCTCAATAATTGAGCTTGGAGAAACTACAATAGGTCTTGCCCAAAGAGCATGGGTGCAGATAGGAGTGATTAACATAAGGTCCAAATCCGGGGTTACCACCGGACCACCTGCAGAAAGAGAATATGCAGTAGAGCCTGTGGGTGTCGATACTATCAAGCCATCTGCAGGATATGTCCCTACCGGTTCCCCTGAGACCCTCAGCTCTAAATATATAAGACGGGCAAAGGCACCCTTAGTGATTACTGCATCATTCAATGCAATATGTCTTGCTATCTCCCTGCCCTCCCTGACAACTGCAGCTTCAATCATCATTCTTTCTTCAATGTGGTAATCCTTGCTTATTATACTTTCCAATCCTAACTGGATATTTGGCACATCCACCTCTGACAGGAAACCAAGTCTGCCTAGATTAATACCCAGTAAGGGAACTCCACTGGCTGCTGCATGACGTCCACTGTTCAATATTGTACCATCTCCGCCAAAAACCAATAGGCATTCTATTTCCTCCAGCATTTTTTCCAAAGGCACTTCCTGAATTATATTGCCAATTTTATCCTTCAAGGAAGTTTGGGCCAATATTTCTATATTGTTGTCGACAAGGCAGTTGCATACATTTTTTATCAGGTCCTCCAAGCCTGCCTTGCCTAAATTTGCCATTATTCCAATCTTTCTTGGTGCCATCTTTTCCTCCAATATTCAAAATTACCGCCTTTATAAAGATTACTCTCCTATTTTAATGATGTGTGGGCTTCAGTAACCAGCTTTTCAATAAACCCTGCTGAAAGTAAATTTGGTCCGGATAAATCAAAATACATCAGATATTCAATATTTCCTTCCGGACCCTTAATAGGAGAGAAATCCAAATCAATAACTCCCCAGCTGTTAGCCATCATAAAGGCATATATTCTATCCAATACTTGAATATGAATTTGCGGACTTCTGACAACTCCCTTTTTACCCACATTTTCCCTGCCGGCCTCGAACTGTGGTTTAATCAGAGCAATTCCGGAAGCCTTTCCATTTGTTAGCTGAAATACTGAGGGGAAAACCTTTTCCAGAGATATGAAGGAAACATCTATAGTAACAAAATCAGGTACATTAATCAAAGAATCACAGGTCAGATTCCTTATATTAGTCCTTTCAAAAACAATTACTCTGGGATCTGTTCTCAATTCCCAGGCTAATTGCCCATATCCAACATCAACCGCATAAACCATTACTGCACCTCTTTTGAGGGCACAATCAGTAAAACCACCGGTTGACGAACCAACATCCATTACAGTTTTTCCGGATAAATCAATTTCGAATTTATCTAGGGCTTTTTCAAGCTTTAATCCACCCCTGCTTACGTAGGGCATGCCCTTATCAATCTTTATCCTGGCCTTCTTATCAACAGGCATTCCAGGCTTCTCTGCTTTTCTGTCATTTATCCAAACATTTCCGGCCATAATAGCTGATTTTGCACGTTCTCTGCTATCAAAATATCCCGAGTTATGTAGGAAAACGTCCAGCCTTTCTTTGTTATCTGTCAAAACCTTTTCCTCCCAATGCCCTAATCCCCTTCAGTGATTTGATTGTGGATTTTCTTCCCATCAGCTCAAGGGCATTGTTAATTATGCTTTCTACTGTTAAACCATATTGCAGAAGCAATATGTCCCGATTTCCATGCTCGACAAACTGGTCCGGGATACCCATTGTTTTAACCTCAACATCCTCAAGTCCGGAATCATTGATAATACTTAGCAATCTACTGCCGAACCCGCCTTCCAAGATTCCTTCTTCCAGGGTAATCAAATTTCCTGTTTTTTTGCCATACCGGATAACCATATCTCTATCTATTGGTTTCACATATCTGACATTGATTACTGCTGCTGAAATATGTTGCTTTAAAAGCTGCTGTGCTGCCGTCTCGGCTAATTTTACCATTGCACCCACTGCAAAAATTGCTAAGTCTGTGCCCTCTCTAATTATCTGGCTTTTCCCAAAGGGAAGGCATAATAACCGGTCATCAATACCGCAACCAACTCCTGCACCCCGGGGATATCTCACTGCCACAGGACTTTCCAGTTTAACAGCAGTATTGATCATATGCTGCAATTCATTTTCATCCTTTGGCGCCATTATTACCATATTGGGAATCTGACCTAAAAATGCCATATCAAAAAGACCATGATGGGTTGGGCCATCGTCACCAACCAGACCGCTTCTATCCAACAGCAAGGTCACAGGAAGATTCTGCAAGCATAGGTCATGAATAATCTGATCATACGCTCTCTGCAAAAAAGTTGAATAAACCACCACAACAGGCTTCAAATCCTCTGTAGCCATTGCTGCAGCCATT
>JAAXTT010000136.1 GCA_013336365.1 Peptococcaceae bacterium | reverse complement strand
TTCCGATCTGCAATTTCATCCAGAATATGTTTTTATAAGTGAGGAACCCGGTCCTCTAACTCTGCAACCTTGCTGTCATTGAAGCGGTCCATTGTGCTCAGATAGCCTGTGATCCTTCTGACTCTTCTAATGTTTGATGAACCGCAAACCTGACATTGCGCCTCCTTGATAACACCCAGATAATTACACTCTGTGCAGAAATCAACAGGATAATTAATCGCCCCATAGCCCATATCGCTTTCTGCCATATGTCTGATTACTGATTCTACCGATTCAGGATTATTTATCGGGGGTGAGGACATCTCTACATAGCTTATATGGCCTGCATTGCAATATTTATGAAAGGGTCCTTCGATACTTACTTTATCATAGCTGCTGATAGGATAACCAACTGGGATATGGAAGGAGTTGGTGTAATACTCCTTGTTGGTGACCCCGGGAATTATTCCAAATTCTCTTAAATCCATTCTTACAAATCTGCCGCTGAGACCTTCTGCAGGAGTGGCCAGTAAAGTGTAATTCAAATTATATGCCTCAGCTGCCTGATCAAGCTTACTTCTCATAAAAGATACAATCTCAATTCCCAGTGCCTTTGATTCTATACTTTGCCCGTGATGCTCTCCCCTCAAGGCAACCAAGGTTTCTGCCAAACCAATAAAACCTAAAGATAAGGTCCCGTTAACAATAACCTTTTCAATTGTATCCTGTGCTTTAAGATTATCAGAATCCATATATAATCCTTGCCCCATAACGAAAGGCATATCAACAACCTTGAGCTTGGCCTGGACCTTAAATCGATGATTAAGCTGAGCAATAGAAAGCTCAATAATTTCAGTCAAATATTTATAAAACAACTCTATGTTTCTTTCCGCCCGTATAGCAATCCTAGGTAAATTAATAGTGGTAAAGGACAGATTGCCCCTTCCATCAGTGACCTCAGGGCCTCTCCGATTTGACATGACTCTGGTGCGACATCCCATATAGCTGACCTGTTCACCGAAATCTCTGTTAAAGGTTGAGTCCATAAAACTGAAGGTGGGGTTAAGACGCTTGGAAGCAACCCTGATTGCCAGTTGAAAAAGATCAAAATTCGGATCCTCAGGATTTAGATTAATTCCTTTTTTCACTCTAAATATAATATTTGGGAATATTGGATTTTCTCCATTACCAAGACCGGCATCATAGGCTTTTAATAGACTTTCTGTCACCCTACGTCCACCCTCTGTTATCTCCGTTCCAATATTCAGTGAAGAAAAGGGTACCTGTGCGCCCGCTCTGCTATGCATGGAATTAAGGTTATAAATCAAAGCCTCCATAGCTTGATATGCTTCAAAATCACTTACATTCTCAACGTAGGGGGCCATATCCCGGTCAAAGAACGCGAAGGACTGTCCCCCATGCATATCATTTTGAGAGCTTTGCAATATTATTGCGGCCAGAGCTGTGGCAGAGGTTGGTCTTTTCGGCGACCTTATGTGACCGTGGCCTGTATTAAAACCGTCCTTTAATAGTCTTCCCAAGGGTATCTGAACACAGGTCAAGGTCTTTCCATAAAAATCCAAATCATGAATATGTATATCGCCTCTGACATGGGCTTGAGACATTTCTTCAGGAATCAGCCGGGTAAGGTAGAATTTTTTACTTGCAGCACTGGCTATCTGTAGCATTTTTGCCGAAGGCGAATTACTAATATTTGCATTTTCCCTGCTGGTTTCTCTCATAATTTCTTCTACGGCATCCATCAAATCACCTTTAGCATCCCTGATTCTGGTTCGCTTGTCCCGATGGAGAATGTAGGCCTTTGCTGTACGAGCATGACCTGATTCAATAAGCACCTTCTCCACCAAATCCTGAACGTCCTCAACTCCAAAAATATCACCGTTATAATCCCTCTTTAGTATTTTTAATACCTCAATTGACAGTTCCATGGCAGTTTGACGGTCTTCGCCGCCCACTGCTTTGGCAGCCTTAAATATAGCATCGGTTATTTTGGATTCATCAAAATTAACTTCCCGTCCGTCTCTTTTTCTAATTACCTTAAACAACATTCATCCTCCCAACGATAAGTAACTATCCACCAATTAATCCTCAGATTTGTTGACACTCATCAGCTTTTCTATTTCTCCCAGAAAACTGGCAACATCACGAAATTCCCGGTATACAGAAGCAAATCTTACATATGCAACCTCATCAATATGTCTCAGATGCTCCATTACCTTCTCCCCTACCTCTTGAGCACTAATCTCAGTCTCTGCTGTATTCCTAAGCTCTCTTTCAATAACACCGGCTGTTGCCTCCAGCCTCTCCATGGATACAGGCCGTTTTTGACATGCCTTGGCCAAACCTTGAAGTAGTTTTTTTCGATCAAACAGCTCCCGCCTGTCATCCTTTTTAACAACCATCAATGGCAGATCATCTACCCTTTCATAGGTTGTAAATCTTCGGCCACAGCTAATGCATTCCCTGCGTCGTCTAATGGAATTGCCATCTTCAGCCGGTCTAGAATCAAGGACTCTGCTGTCAGTGAAATCACAATAATGACATCGCATCTAAAACACCCCAAAATATGAAATATTGAAAAGCCATTATATTGTATGTTTGCAAAATTTAATATACTATATATGGTTATTAAATGCAAAAATAATAACCAGACTGTAAAGTTGATTAAGAGAGCTATTTAACTCTCTTAAAGTAATAATTATATTTATTGACTGTTTTTGTCATCTGAAAAATAAAATGGCAACCAATTATCTAATGGTCGCCAAAAAATTCTTAATATGAAATATTCCCTGCTAATAATGCCTACTTCCGTCTTTTATCTCCTCGCTGAATAAAAACCGGAATTTCCATATCATATTTGTCAGTAAAATCAGAGGACTTTCTGGTATCGCCTACTGTTGGACTAAAAATTCTTTCCCTGTTGCCAGATTTTGACTCAAAGCCGGTAGCAATAACAGTAACCCTTACCTCATCCTCCATCCTTTCATCAATTACCGCTCCAAAAATAATGTCAGCCTCAGAATCAGCTGCTTGGGCAATAATTTCAGCTGCCTCATTAACTTCAAAAAGTCCCAAAGAAGAGCCGCCGGTAATATTTAACAATACTCCCTTTGCTCCCTCAATTGAAGTTTCCAGCAAAGGACTGGAGATGGCCATATTGGCTGCCTCCACCGCCCTGTTTTCTCCACTGGCAACCCCTATACCCATAAGTGCTGAGCCGGTATCCTTCATTATGGTCTTTACATCAGCAAAATCAAGATTAATTAATCCGGGAACTGCAATCAAATCAGAAATTCCTTGAACCCCTTGACGCAACACGTCATCAGCTATGCGAAAGGCTTCAACCATTGAAGTATTTTTATCAATGACTTGCAACAACCGGTCATTAGGGATAGTTATCAACGCATCCACCTTACTTTTGAGGTTTTCTATGCCGGACTCAGCACGAGTTGAACGCATTTTACCCTCAAAGGTAAATGGCTTGGTTACAACTCCCACAGTTAAAGCTCCCAACTCCTTGGCAACCTCTGCTACCATAGGTGCTGCTCCGGTTCCTGTACCCCCGCCCATTCCGGCGGTGACGAAAACCATATCGGCACCTTTTAAACCTTTCATTATTTCTTCTCTGCTTTCTTCGGCAGCCTTTTGCCCAACCTCAGGATTTGCACCGGCACCAAGACCCTTTGTAAGCTTTTCTCCGATTTGTATTTTAACATCAGAATGAGATAGCTGCAAAGCTTGAAAGTCAGTGTTTACGGTAATAAACTCAACACCCTTCAAACCGGCACTGATCATCCTGTTTACCGCATTGTTGCCGCCACCGCCCACTCCGATAACCTTTATTGTGGCTAAATGTTCTCCATTTAAGTCAGACATTTAAATAATCCTCCCTCGTAATAATAACAAAACTGCTGCAGGCTGTCGTTACCTTATCAATTACTTCTGCAACTTCATTTTAGCTTTTTTGGCTTGATTTTTACTTTAAAAAATATCATCTCTGCTTTAAGCTTAAAATTCAACGTGGGTTGCGATTTCCCTTTATCAAACATGGAATTATTTTTTTAGTAAATTTCTGCGAATTATAGCCAGATTTTGAAATAATCTAACCCCAAATGCCACTACAGCTGCAAGATAAAGGTCTATTCCCAATCTCTCCCCAATAAATGCCAAACCTGCCGCCA
>JAAXTT010000241.1 GCA_013336365.1 Peptococcaceae bacterium | reverse complement strand
CAGGAGAGTTTTTGCCATCTGGATAATTGCTGAAAAATCCTTTTTCCCATTTGCATCAGGCAAAATATGCGGACATCCCGGAAACCCTGAGGCTCCTGTGGTAAATATTCTTTTTCTGACCTCTTCGTTTTTTGGAGGTACTATGCAGTTGGTGGTAAATAAAATCGGACCGTGGAATGATTCAAATTCTACTGTCTGCTTCCACCAAGCATTGCCATAATTGCCAACGAAATTATCATATTTCTTAAATGCCGGATAGTAATGCCCGGGAAGCATCTCACCATGGGTATATACATCAACACCTGTTCCCTTTGTTTGCTCCAATAGCTGCTCCAGGTCAACAAGATCGTGTCCTGTAATTAATATTGCAGGATTTTTCCTTACTCCAATATTAACCTTTGTTATCTCCGGATTGCCATACTTGGAGGTGTTTGCCTCATCCAAAAGGGCCATAACCTTCACACCGTATTCTCCGGTTTTCAGGGTAAGGGCAACTAAGCCATCAACAGAAAGATTATCATCCAGTGTTGCCGCCAAAGCCTCATAAATAAAGGCATAAATATCAATATCTTCTTTTCCTATATTATAAGCATGTTCAGCGTAAGCAGCTATACCCTTAAGTCCGTAGATAATTGTTTCCCTAAGAGAACGAATATCCTCATCTTCAGTGGATAATACCCCCACATAAGTAGCTTTATCAAGCATTGACTCTCTCGAATCCACTTCAAATGTCGCTGCATCAGACAAATCCTTCAAAGGTGCCATCAGCTTCAATTCATTTCTTAAAGAAATCATTTTTCTAGCCTGTTGCTCAATTGCCGAATCATCAAAATTAGCATTTGTTATGGTCATAAATAAACTGTTTAAAACCTGATGATTGGTTTCCGGAATCTTATTAACATCCAATTTGCCTTTAACTACAATTTGGGAAATACCCTTGGCGATGTATATCAATAGATCCTGAAGCCTCGCAACCTCATCATTTTTGCCACATACGCCCACAATCTTACAGCCACTGTTTTTTACCGTCTCTTGACATTGATAACAAAACATATCTTATCCTCCTTATATATCCTTCTCTGCTTAATAAACTAACCTAACAATGATGGGTTTACAATGATACAAATCACACTCTTAATTTTTTTGTAGAAATGTTGTCTTGCCAAATGAGCCTAATAACCTAAAAGCTTCCTCGCATCGATGTAAGCCGCTATTCCCTCAGCGACTTTTTTGGCCTCCTTCATGGCTCTGACTACAGTAGCAGGCTCATGAACAACATCTCCCCCGGCGAATACCCCATCAAGTGTCGTCATCCCATAGGGTGTTTCCTTAGTTATCACATATCCCCGCTCATTTGTCTTTATCCCTTCAGTGGTAGAAACTATCCTCTTTGCAGGTCTGGAGCCAATTGCCAGAAGAATAAACTCCGTCGGAATAATATCCTCACCCATGGGGGTGTCGACCAGGAGTCCCTTCAATTTTCCATCCTTACCAATATATTCTTGGGGTTGAGCAGAAAACCTGAACTCAACTCCCTCTGCTAGTGCACCTTCATATTCAACCCTGGATGCCTTCATATCCTCCTCTTTACCTCTATATACAACAGTAACCCCTGCCTGCTGGATAAGTCGCCGCTTAAAAAAG
>JAAXTT010000135.1 GCA_013336365.1 Peptococcaceae bacterium | reverse complement strand
AATTCCCAACTTGAAGCTGATTGATTTATCCATGTTTTTTTCTGAGAATGAGACGAGTTACTTGATGGGAGTGCCAAGGGGTGGAAAGACCTTGGACAGTATTAAACTGAATAAATTCATAGTGCTGATTGTTGGAAGTGAGTCGGAAGGTCCGGCAGAATATTTTAATATTTTGCCTCATTTAAAAATTACTATCCCTATGTATGGCAGAGCAGAGTCTCTTAATGTAGCTGTTGCTGCGTCAATCATGCTTTATAAGATAAGTTCCCTGATTAATTCCCCTTGATTTATTTGAGCATTTTAAAATTTAACAACAAAAAACTTGTAATATTATTTT
Organism: Peptococcaceae bacterium; assembly: GCA_013336365.1. Classification (GTDB taxonomy): domain Bacteria; phylum Bacillota; class Desulfotomaculia; order Desulfotomaculales; family Desulfocucumaceae; genus JAAXTT01. Next base: position 3,863 of record JAAXTT010000135.1, on the reverse strand, counting down.
TATACATGGTAGAATTATGAGGAATAAATGGATACTAGTCCAATGATTGATTCGCTTGTTTAGATTTTTTTGCTGTGTTATAATCAGACCCGAAAGGTTCCAAAAAAAAATAGAAAGGTTGTGGTTAAGTGTTTTTAACCGCCGATTTTTTTTGGGGGCTATTCATTGCAACAGGCTCAGTTAACGCGTATATGTTATACAAAAAGATGGCCTTACATTAATATTTATAATAGTAATGACAGGGAGTAGTAAGGGATCGGCCTCCATCAGGGAGGAATGGCCTTGACTGAAAGCCTTTCCAGGGGTGGCAATTTCCGAATTCACCCTCGAACTGCAGCTGAAATTGGAAGGTATCTTCCAGGTAGGTGTAGCCGGTATTTTCTGCCGTTATCAGAAGAGGACAGATATTTAAGAACATGTCTTCAAAGTAGTTTTTCTTGAACAATCAGGGTGGTACTGCGAGCAATCGCCCCTTAAGGGGGCGTTTTTTTATATTTACAATAAAAACAGCCAGGGGTGGAATAAATTGGAACAAAAACTATTAGCTATACAGAACAAAGCCTTGGAAGAGATAAACGCTGCAGTTGATTTGGATATGCTTAATGATATTCGGGTTCATTTTTTAGGGAAAAAAGGTGAACTAACCAGTGTTTTAAGAAGTATGGCAAGTCTTGACCCCAGTGAAAGACCAAGAATAGGTCAAGTAGCCAATATAGTCAGGGATAGAATAGAAGAACAGCTTAATCAGCAAATAAACACTCTTAGAGAAAGAATTACAAAGCAACAGCTGGCTGCAGAAAAATTGGATATTACAATGCCGGGTACTGTTTTTGAATTGGGAAGACTTCATCCAATTACTTTGGTGACCAGACAGATTGAAGATATTTTTCTCGGATTAGGTTTTAATATTGTAGAAGGTCCGGAGGTTGAACTGGATTATTATAATTTTGAGGCACTGAATCTTCCTAAGGATCATCCGGCAAGAGACATGCAGGATACATTCTTCATATCTCCAGAGGTATTACTTAGGACTCACACTTCTCCTGTTCAGGTAAGAACTATGGAAAAGATGGCACCGGCTTTACCAGTAAAAATAATTGCTCCGGGAAAGGTATACCGGCGTGATGATGATGCAACCCATTCCCCAATGTTTCATCAAATTGAGGGTCTTGCTATTGATAGTAAAATCACTATGGCGGACTTAAGAGGGGTGCTTAAGATTTTTGCGGAGCAAATGTTTGGGATAGATACCAAAACCAGATTTCGCCCAAGCTATTTCCCTTTTACCGAACCAAGTGCAGAGGTTGACATATCCTGTGTAATCTGCGGTGGGAAAGGATGTAGAACCTGTTCCTATAGTGGCTGGTTAGAAATACTGGGTTGTGGAATGGTACATCCTAAGGTTTTGGAGATGTCCGGATACAGTTCACAGGACGCAAGCGGCTTTGCTTTTGGCATGGGCGTTGAGCGTATAGCAATGTTAAAATATCGGATAGATGATTTAAGGGTGCTGTTTGATAACGATAAACGCTTTCTGGATCAATTCTAAATAGTTATGATTATAAAAAATAATTTCAGGAGGAGTTGCTGTAATGCGGGTTTCTCTTAAATGGTTAAAAGAGTATGTTGATATAAACATTTCCCCTGAGGAATTAGCTGAAAGGCTTACTTTATCCGGATTGGCTGTTGAGGGCATGGAAATACCGGGCAAGGAGTTGTCTGGGGTATATGTCGGAAAGATATTTAATATTGAAGCTCATCCTAATGCAGATAAACTGATTATTTGTCAGATTTCCACCGGGGGTGAGGAAAACTACCAGATAGTAACCGGTGCTACCAATGTAAAGGTTGGAGATGTTGTTCCGGTAGCTCTGGAAAATGCTAAATTGTCCGGAGGCCTGGTAATAAAACGAGCTAAATTAAGGGGAGTTGAATCAAGGGGAATGCTTTGCTCTGGTGCAGAGCTGGGAATGGATGTGAGCATTCTGCCTACTGAGCAAGCTCAAGGGATAATGATTTTAGATTCCAAATTGCCTTTGGGAATGGACATAAAAGAGGCCTTGGATTTAGATGATGTAGTTTTAATTTTAGAATTAACACCTAATAGGGGAGACTGTCTTTCCATGATTGGAGTAGCTAGAGAGGTAGCTACCCTTCTGGATAAAAGGCTTTCCCTGCCTGAAAGCATCACTGCTCAAGAAAATGGAACTATTGAAGGTTTCCGGGTGGACATTAAGGATGAGCATCTATGCAAGAGGTATGTTGCCAAGCATTTCACCAAGGTTAAAGTGGCCCAATCTCCTGAGTGGATTCAAAGGAGACTAAGAGCTGCGGGAGTCAGACCAATCAGTAATATAGTTGATGTAACAAACTATGTGATGCTGGAGCTTGGACAACCCATGCATGCCTTTGATTTTGATACAATCAGAGGAGATATAGTTGTAAGAACAGCAAATAAGGGAGAAAGGCTGGTTTCTCTTGATGGTAATGAAAGAACCCTATCTGAAGAGATGCTGGTCATTGCTGATTCCTCAGGTCCGGTAGCTGTAGCCGGGGTAATGGGTGGACTAGTCACGGAAGTTACTGAAAAAACCACCAATATTCTGCTGGAGTCTGCTTGGTTCAACCCAATAAGCATAAGGCGGACTTCAAAAAGCTTAGGTCTAAGATCTGAATCTTCCTCTCGTTTTGAAAAAGGGATTGATCTTACCGGTTGTCAAAGAGCAGCGGATAGAGCTGCTGAGCTTTTGCTGGAGATAGGTGCAGGAGAGCTTTCTCCCGGCAATATAGATAATTATCCGGGCATTCAGCCGGAGAAAACTATCTGTCTTCGTCCGGAGAGAATGAATCAAATACTTGGCATTAATATTTCGGTTAATGAGGCGTCAGATATCTTAACCCGACTGGAGTTTAAGGTTGAAAAAAAGGACAGTATGCTCTTGGTTTCTGCCCCTGGTCATAGGACAGACGTATCTATTGAAGAGGATTTGATAGAAGAAGTTGCCAGAATATATGGCTATGACAAGATGCCATACACATTGCCTTTTGGAGCATCTACTCAAGGAATTCGCACAAGGATACAGGCACTGGAGCTGCTGGTCAAGGATTGCTTGGCGTCTCTTGGCCTCAATGAGGTGGTTACCTATAGCTTTACAAATCCGAATTTTCTTGAAAAAAATCTAATTTCCAAGGAAAGTCCATTGGCTAGACTGGTCAAGGTCCATAACCCATTAAGTGAAGGGCATTCCGTAATGAGGACAACACTAATGCCTAGCCTATTGGAGATTCTTTCAAAGAATTTCAGTCATAGAGTAAGTGATATGGGGATTTTTGAATTGGGCAAAGTTTTTATCCCTGTCGAAAATGAAAAGCTTCCTGAGGAGAACCATATTTTGGCAATTGCAGCAATGGGTAATACAATTTCAGGTTGGAATTATAAGGGAAAGTCTTTTGATTTTTACTATCTTAAAGGTATAATGGAAACATTATTTCAAAGATTTGCTATTTCAGGATATACCTTGTCAAGAGACCTTCAGGGCACTATTTTCCATCCCGGAAAGTCGGCAAGGATATTGATCAAGGATAAATGTCTGGGGACTTTTGGGGAAATCCATCCTGGTATAATAGAAAACTACGATCTTCCTGCAGGGGTTGTTGGCATGGAGATTGATTTAAATCTTTTTGCTGAAATTTCCGTCAATCAGATAAAATATAGGGCATTGCCAAAATATCCGGGAATATCAAGAGATCTGGCGTTGGTGGTAAATAATGAGGTTGTAGTTCAGGATATAATTAAGTCGATAAGAAAAAACAGCGGACAGTTTTTAAGGGAAATAAAAATCTTTGATGTTTATCGTGGCAAA
>JAAXTT010000134.1 GCA_013336365.1 Peptococcaceae bacterium | reverse complement strand
ATTGAAAATGATCAGGCGCTGAAGGAATTGAAGGATGTGGCTGACTATTATTTAATCAATAATAGAGATATTGAAAACTCATGTGATGATTCGGTTGGTATGATGATTGGAGAAAGGTGGCAGCTTGTAAGGAGAGCAAGGGGATATGTACCCCTGCCGGTAAAGTCTGCCGACCCGATTAAACAGGCTTTCTGCTGCGGCGGGGATCTTAAAAGCACCTTCGCCTTGGCCTCAGATAGACAGGTTTTTCTTAGTCAGCCCTGGGGTGATTTGGATAACTATCTTAATTATCTCGAGTACCGGCAGGCAGCAGCTAAAATGATGAATCAGTTGAGAATCAGCCCTGAAATAATCGTTCATGATCTTCACCCGGAATATCGCACTACCAAGTATGCCAAAGAGCTATCCAAGGAGTGGAGTGTTCCGGTTATAGCTGTTCAGCATCATCATGCTCATATGGCCTCTTGTATGGCTGATAATGGGCTAAAGGGTCAGGTTATGGCTGTTATCTGTGATGGAACAGGTTATGGCAGTGATGGGGCGATTTGGGGGTTTGAATTTTTAACCGGAGATTATCGTGATTTTTTCAGGATTGGTCATCTTGCTTACATACCTCTGCTGGGAGGCGAGGCCTCCATCATAAAGACCAGCCGAACTGCATTCAGCTTTGTTGTTTCCACCCTGGGGGAGGAAGGCAGCAATAAAATCAAGAGACTTTTACCGGAGCTATCTGATAGAGAAAGGGAAATTATGAAGATACAGCTGGAGAAAAAAATAAACAGTCCCCTTTCTTCAAGCTGCGGAAGACTCTTTGATGCCGCTGCTGCCCTACTGGGAATTTGTACTGAGAATGAATATGAGGGTCAAGGTCCAATGGAATTGGAGTCTGTAGCTGCAAAGTCCTGCAATTTAAAAAAATCATATAGCTTGGGATTAAAAATCAATTCAGATGGAACCTTTGAGTTGGATAGTACCAGTTTATGGAAGGAAATGCTGGCTGATCTTTTAGATTTTCAGCCTATTCCGGATATGGCCTATGCCTTTCACTTCGCTGTTGCCAAGGCAATCCGGGATGGTGTTGTTTATATGGCTGACCAAACAGGCTTAAACAGAGTAGTATTTTCCGGTGGAGTTTTTCAAAATAAATTATTGGCGTCCATTACAGAAAAACTGATTATCCAGGAAAAGGTAGAGGTTTATACTCACAGACAGGTGCCTCCCAATGATGGAGGTTTGTCACTTGGACAAGCATTTATCGGAAATGAGGTTGTTGTGGAATGTGCTTAGCGGTACCTTTGAAAATATTGTCTGTAGATGGTGATATGGCAGAGGCAGGAATAAAAACGACAAGGGTCAGGATATCCATAGCCCTTACTCCCGGGATTGGGATTGGAGACTGGGTACTTGTCCATGCAGGATTCGCCATCCATTCAATAGAAGAAAAACAGGCATTGGAGACCCTGGAACTACTGGAGGAATTAGATGAATTCAACAGACAGCAAGATAATGGTGGGCCGTCTCATAGATAATATAAGCAATTACTTTCAAGATAAAACAGTCAATATAATGGAGGTCTGCGGCACTCACACTCATGTTATCGGCAAAAGTGGGCTGAGACAGCTGTTGCCTGAAAATATCAGACTTGTTTCCGGTCCCGGTTGTCCGGTCTGCGTTACACATGACTGGGAAATTGATGCCTATTTGGGCTTGGCTAAGACCAAGGACATTATCATTACAACCTTTGGTGATCTTATGAGAGTTCCCGGCAGTAATGGCAGTTTAATCCAGGCAAGACAGGAGGGTGCAGAGGTAGAGGTGGTATATTCTCCCCTGGAGGCACTTTCTATTGCTCAGGCAAATCCTTTAAAGGAAGTTGTTTTCTTGGGAGTAGGATTTGAAACTACCTCTCCGGGAGTTGCAATCTCGATAATTAAAGCAAAACAAAATAAAATTGATAATTTTTCGGTTTTTCCTATGCACAAGGTAGTGGTTCCCGCCTTGGAGGCATTGCTGATCGACCCGGAGATAAAAATTGACGGATTTATTTTGCCGGGACATGTAAGCACCATTATCGGCTGTGAGCCCTATGAATTTATCAGTGTTGTTCATGGGAAAAGTGGTGTAATCACAGGCTTTGAACCTATAGATATTTTACAGGGAATCTCAATGATCCTGGAACAGATTAACCGGGGTGTGTCAGAGATAGAAATTCAATATCTTTCGGGAGTAGTTCCAAAGGGCAATTCTTCAGCCAGAGAGGCGGTCAACAGGGTTTTTAAGCCGGAGTCTGCTTGGTGGAGAGGTCTCGGTTATCTGCCTGAGAGTGGGTTGGGGGTTAGGGAGGCATATTCCTCCTATGATGCCAAAGCCAAATTTGGGGTAAATATTATTAAAAAGGAACTGTCTCATAATAACTCAATCTGTGCTTGTGGTGATATAATCAAAGGCAAGAAAACTCCGGATCAATGCATGCTCTTCAGAAGCGCATGCACACCTTCCTCTCCTGTTGGTCCATGCATGGTGTCTTCGGAAGGAACCTGTGCAGCCTATTATTACTATGAGGCATACAGGGAGGATGTTTATGAATAACAGAGTTATTTCCTTGGCTCATGGAAGTGGAGGCAGGCTTACTCAGGAGCTGATTGAGGAAATTATATATCCGGCTTTTGGCAATAACGGAGGTAATCCCTTGTTGGATTCTGCTCTGCTGACCATTGATTATAAAAAAATAGCTTTTACGACTGACAGTTTTGTTGTGTCACCTTTGTTTTTTGAGGGGGGTGATATCGGTAAGCTGGCAGCCTGCGGTACTATTAATGATCTGGCAGTTTGTGGAGCTACCCCGCTTTACATAAGTGTTGGTCTGATTATAGAAGAAGGGTTTTCTGTAGAGCTATTAAAAAAAATACTCAGATCACTGGCTTCTGCTGCCGGTGATGCAGGAGTACTGGTAGTAACAGGAGATACAAAGGTTGTGGAGCGGGGCAATGCAGATGGGATATACATAAATACGGCCGGAATCGGAGTACTTCCCCAGGATGTCAGAGTTGGACCGGAAATGATAGAACCGGGGGATTTGATTTTTATCAGTGGTGCTGTTGGCGACCATGGAATGTCGGTATTAACTAAAAGAGAAGGACTTTCCTATCAGATACCGGTTGCCAGTGATTGTGCACCACTTAACAGTTTAATCAAGTCTTTGCTTGAAACCTCCGGGATAAAATGCATGAAAGATCCTACTCGCGGTGGGTTGGCTACGGCGTTGGTTGAATTGGCCGAGCAGTCAAAAACATTAATGGAGATTTCAGAGGAAAGAATACCTATAAGGCAAACGGTATCATTAGGCTGTGATTTGCTGGGACTTGACCCCCTATATTTGGCAAATGAAGGAAATCTATTGATAATTGCCAAAGCTGATAAGGAAAGTGAAATAGCTGCAGTACTTGATAATCACCCATTAGGCAAGGAGGCAAAGCTTATTGGCAGGGTAGTGTCATATCGGGACAAGGGGATGGTGTTGCTGGAAACACCCTTGGGGGTAAAAAGAATACTTACCATGCTGGAGGGTGAGCAATTGCCAAGAATTTGCTAATTATAGTTTAAATTCAGATATTAATAAAATTTTTTTGAAAGGAGAATTACTGAATATATGCTTAAAACTGACAAGGCAACTGAGAACAGTTTCTGGGAAGAGCTTAAAAGCATTCCGGGGGGAGAAAATCTCGAGTCCTGCATTCAATGCGGAACCTGCACCGGCTCATGCCCAACCAGCAGAAAGATGGATTATACACCTAGAAAAATTATTGCTATGATTCGGGCAGGAATGAAGGAAGAAATTCTTTGCAGTAATGCAATTTGGCTTTGTGTTTCCTGTTATTCCTGTACCGCAAGGTGTCCAAGGGGCATTCAGATTACTGATTTAATGTATGCTCTGAAAAATCTTTCTATGAAGTATGGCTGTTCCCGAAATAAAGGAGAGGCGCCTGTATTTTATAGGTTATTCAACAGGTTGGTGGAAAAATCGGGACGACTGAATGAAAGTCGTTTGATTGTAGAGTCGGCACTAAGAACCAATCCTACACAGTTAATAGGATTAACCAGGGTAGGAATAATGATGATGCTGCGACGGAGGTTGCCTATTTTTCATGCAAGCATCGAAAACAAACAGGAGCTCAGAGATATGTTGACCCGTTTAAGGGAGGGA
>JAAXTT010000133.1 GCA_013336365.1 Peptococcaceae bacterium | reverse complement strand
CAAAAAAACACCCTCTGAATATAATCTTTATATGAAGTGAGTTATTACTCACCATGGAGGCGAAGCCAATTAACTCTATATTGCACAGGAAACAAAAAATTATTTACACAACAATTGATGTTATTGATGAATACGGTATCCATGACATCTCCACCAAGGAAATAGCAAAAAGACAAAAAATTGCTGAATCAACTATATTTAAGCATTTTCCTAAAAAATCAAATTTGCTTCTTGAAGTTTTAGATCACTACTCCCAGTATGATCAGGATATCATTTTATCCTCAAGAGAAAGAATTGATAACCCCAAGGAAGCTATGTTATTTTTTGTCAAAGCTTATGCCGAATACTATCAAAACTATCCTGCGATAACCTCTATCACCCTATCCTACGATGTTTTAGCTCATGATAATGATTTGAGAGAAAAAATTGAAGAAATCTATTATCGGCGGAAAGATTTTATCAGGGAACTGGTAATGGCTGCAAAGGCAGTAGAGCAGCTATATGCCGGCTTGGATGAAAATATCCTTACAGAAATAATATTTGGTTCTTTCACAGCAGTATGTCTTGAGTGGCGTTTCAGTAAATATAGTTTTTCATTAAAGGACCGGATAATGTTAACCACAGAGACCATTTTCGACGCATTCGGGAAATATGGTAAATAGTTTTCCATTTTTGTGACAATACTGTGTATGTTTAAGGGTTAACTGCATCCGGGTAGTTTTTAAAATATTTTTCTGGGGGTGAAAGAATTTTTTATAGTCTGGGTTTATATTTCTTAATGGAATACTAAGCAAGCAATAGGGGGTAAGAATTTGACTGACGAATCGATGTTAGATATGTATTTATTTGAAACATCCCAGAATATAGAGCAGTTGGAAACCTCCATTCTTCACAGTGAGAAGGAAAGCTGCTATACCCCATCAGCAATTAATGAAATCTTCAGGATTATTCATACCATAAAAGGCTCTTCCACCATGATGCTTTTCAATAGTATTTCCAATTTAGCTCACGTTGTTGAAGATTTATTTTTCTTTTTGCGGGAACAAAAGCCACAGGATGTTGATGCAGGCACTCTTTCAGATTTTGTCCTTGAGGGTATTGATTTTATCAAAATTGAGCTGCAAAAAATAAGAAATGGTGATCCTGTTGATGGTGATCCCAGTGTGTTAATTGAAAAAATCAAGGAATTTCTATTGGTACTAAAGCAGGAAAATCCATCCTCACAATCCTGTGATAGCAAGGCTAAGGAAGGCCCCGTTACAGAACAAAAGCAACAGTATTTTATAAGCCCTGATAGTGGCAATAAGGGTTCTGCGGAATATGCCTACAGAGCTAAAATCTTCTTTGAAGACGGTTGTGACATGGAAAATATCCGTGCTTATACAGTGGTTCACAATCTCAAGGAATATTCCAATGAAATACGTTATTTCCCTGAGGATATTATAGATAATGATGACTGTGTTCAGATAATCAGGCAGGATGGCTTTACCATATTTCTGAGGACAGACAAGAATTTTGAGGAAATGAACAAAATCCTTACTCAGAGCACCGCCTTTATGAAGGATATGGAGTTAATTCAGTTAGACCAGGATTCAGAAGAGAAACATTTTAACGTGCTGGAAAAGGAAGATCTGGAAGAAAAGCAGATTAAAATCCCGGATATTATAACTAAAGATGCAAAAGACCCCATGGAAGGGGTTTCCGCTGCCCAAAGTATTATTAGCGTAAATGTACCCAAGTTGGACAAGCTTATGGATTTGGTCGGGGAAATGGTTATTGCGGAAGCAATGGTAGTTCAGAATCCAGACCTTATGGGGCTGGAGCTGGATAACTTTCAGAAGGCTGCCAGGCAGCTTCGCAAAATAACCAGTGAATTGCAGGATATAGTGATGTCTATCAGAATGGTGCCCCTGTCTACAACTTTTCATAAAATGCACAGAGTCGTCAGGGATATGAGCAAAAAACTGGGCAAAGAAGTTCAGCTTCATTTGGTCGGAGAGGATACAGAGGTTGACAAGAATATTATTGAGCATATTTCAGACCCCTTGATGCATTTGGTAAGAAACTCCCTTGATCACGGAATAGAGGGCAGCGAAGAAAGAATAGACAAGGGTAAATCCAAGGTTGGCAATTTAACTCTAGAGGCTAAAAATATCGGCAATGATGTTCTTGTTATTATCAAGGATGACGGACGTGGCTTAAGCAGAGAAAAAATTCTAAAAAAAGCAAGAGAAAATGGACTTCTTCATCGTCCGGAAAATGAGATGACAGAAAAAGAAATTTACAACCTTATATTCTTGCCGGGCTTTTCAACTAAAGAGGTTGTTTCGGAGTTTAGTGGCCGTGGGGTTGGTATGGATGTTGTAACCAAAAATATTGCAACGGTGGGCGGAACGATTTCTATTGAAAGCAAAGAGGATATCGGCTCGGTAGTAACATTGAAAATACCTCTAACTTTGGCAATTATTGATGGGATGAATGTCAGAGTGGGAAATTCTCGGTATACGATTCCCACTACCACAATTAAACAGTCCTTTAGGCCAAAAGAAAGTGATATAATCTGTGACCCTGAGGGAAATGAAATGATTATGGTTCGAGGTGACTGTTTCCCTCTGTTACGATTGCATGAGATATTTAAGGTAAAAACAGATATTACCCAGATTATTGAAGGTATTTTGATAATGGTAGAGCAGGATGAGAAAGGATTATGCCTCTTTGCTGATGAGCTCTTGGGTCAACAGCAGGTAGTTGTCAAGGAGCTGCCAAAATATTTGAGAGATAAGCGTAATAGTCAGGGGATTGGAGGTTGTACATTGCTTGGAAATGGTAGTGTGAGCTTGATTTTGGATATTACAAAACTGCTTAATTATAATGATAAGGGGTGATTTTTAGAGGTATGAATTTAAATTTTTACCGGAAATATAATGAAGAAAGGAGTTGGATGGATGTCTGATCTGCGGGATCAAATGCTGGAGGAACAGGAAGAAGATACCATGAAAGGTAAGTATCTTACCTTTTCCCTGGGCAGTGAATATTATGGCATTGAGATCAAATATGTAACAGAAATTATAGGGATACAGACAATAACAGAAGTCCCGGATATGCCCGAATACATAAAAGGGATAATAAATCTAAGGGGAAAGATCATACCGGTGATGGATGTCAGACTACGTTTCAAGAAGGCGCCCAGAGAATATAATGATCGAACCTGTGTCATTGTAATAGATATTAAGGATATAAGTATAGGACTTATAGTGGATATGGTGGCGGAGGTAACAAACATACCAGATACAGAGATAGTGGATCCTCCTGATGTAAGCAAGGGAGAGAACAGATATATCAACGGGATAGGCAAGGTTGCAGGTGAAGTAAAGCTGTTACTGGACTGTTTCCGACTGTTGGATGAAGAGGATGCAGAAAGCTTAAGTAATCTTTAATAATTGGAGGGGATAGGATGAAGTGGTTTAGCAATATGAAGATAAGTGTAAAGCTCATATCCGGATTTGCCTTGATCGCCTTTATAGCCGGAGCAATTGGAATATTTGGAGTTATTAACATTAAAAAAATTGATAGTTTGGACACCAAGCTTTATGTAAACATGACCGAGCCCTTGGGACAGCTAGTGACCATGACTGATGCATATAAATCAATTCGTTCAAGGGCTAGGGATGTTTTGCTGTCCGTCAACGTGGCTGAAATAAGCACACATGAAGTCAGAATCAATGAAAGAAGTGTAGAGTTTGACAAGGCAATTGAAGCCTTTGCCAAAACAATCCAGACTGACGAAGGACAAAAGCTGGTAGCAACAGCCAAGGAAAGCAAAGCAAACTATATGAAATACATGAATTCTATGATTTCCCAGGCCAAGGCCAACAATATGGCAGGTGCTAGGGCAAGCCTGACAGCTGCTGGAAATGATGCGACAGTATTAGAAGAAGTATTGGATGCCTTGACTACTCAAAAAGTAGAAATGGCTAAAAAAACAGCTGATGAAAATACTGCTACAGCCAATGCAGCCTCAGTCACCACCTATATTGTGATTCTAATAGGCATGCTGATTTCCCTAGTATTGGGAGTAATAATAGCTAGAGGAATCAGCAGACCAGTACAAAGACTGATAGAGGCAGCAGACAAGCTGGCAGTGGGAGATATTGATGTAAATGTAGAAACTGATTCCAAGGATGAAATAGGAAACCTGATGAAAGCCTTTGGAATAATGGTAGAGAACATAAGATATCAG
>JAAXTT010000240.1 GCA_013336365.1 Peptococcaceae bacterium | reverse complement strand
ATCTTTTTTTGTGGTCAAAAAGTGGAGCCAGTCACTTCTGACTAATCAAGAGGATCAAATTGATCTTGCGGGGCATAACACATCGGGGAGGTGTGCCTACTATTTCTTCGACGCTTCAAGGATCCTAGTTACTTCGCGCACTAGATTTCCGGCATTAAATGGTTTAGACACAAAACCAGATAACCCCATTTGTTTATAATTTTCAGCTGTGACATGTTCGCTAAAACCTGTACAGAGCATAATCGGAATATTAGGGTTAATTTTTTTTATTTTCTCTGAAAGCTCTAACCCAGTCATGCCAGGCATCCCCATGTCTGTGATGATCAGATCAAACTCTTCCTTTTTCTTTAAGAACATCTCATAGGCGGCTTCGCTGGAAACACAGGCAACGACTTTGTATCCTAAATGTTCCAACACTTGAACCAGAAAAAAGGTGATAGGTTGTTCATCATCTACGACCAATATATTTGCTTCAGATTTACTGTAACTATGCTCACCCTCATATTTACTATCCTCTAAATCTTCCTTAGCCTCTGGCAAATAAACAGTTAATCGACTGCCTCTACCCGGTACGGACTCAGCAGTGACCGCTCCTCCATGATCGTTGACTATACCATGGACTACCGAGAGCCCCAAACCGGTGCCTTCATGTAATTTCTTTGTAGTAAAATAAGGTTCGAAGACTCGTTGCAAATATTCGGGAGGAATGCCGATTCCGTTATCTTCAACCTGTAAGCAAACATACGAACCTTGTGGCAAATTTCCGATTATAACACCTTCTTTTGGTAATAATTGTTTTTGATACAGCCGCAATTTGATAAAACCGCCTTTTCCCTCCAACGCCTGATAAGCATTGGTACACAGGTTCATAACTATTTGATGCATCTGTGTTGGATCAGCCTTGACGAAAAGATTGTCGCGATATTCAGATACGAGTTCAATGTTTGCAGGAAGGCTTGCCCTTAGAAGCTTAAACACCTCTTTGACAATAAGACTAAGCTTTAAACTGGAAACGCTTTTTTCACTCTGCCGACTGAACTTCAATATTTGATCGACTAGCTTACCGGCTCTGTCTGCACCTCTTATTATTTCACTTAAATTGCTGTATAATAATGTCTTCTCATCGCATTGAGATTGTGACAATTCAGCATATCCCATTATCGCTGTTAAAATATTATTAAAATCATGGGCGACACCACCAGCAAGAGTTCCAATAGCTTGCATTTTTTGAGATTGTCGAATTTGATTTTCTAAAAGAAGGTGCTGGGTAATGTCACGCTTAACTGCTACATAACTAATTATGTTGTCATTATTATCTTTTACAGGTGTAATAGTTGCTTCTTCCTTGTAAATTTCTCCGGATTTTTTCCGGTTGGTAAAGGTGCCACGCCATACGTTGCCTGCAGAAATCTCCTCCCACATTAATTTAAAATGATACGGAGGTGTCTCTCCACTCTGTAAGACTCTGGAATTTTTACCCAACATCTCCGTGTATGAATAACCACTGATGTCCTCAAAAGCAGGGTTCACATACTGGATAACGCCGTAAGAATCTGTTATTACAACAGATTCAGCAACCTGATCCACTGCTGTAGCCAGTAACCTTCTGCCCTCCTCCATTTTGAATCGATTACTCATGTCATAGAGTAATATTTGTCCCACT
>JAAXTT010000035.1 GCA_013336365.1 Peptococcaceae bacterium | reverse complement strand
AGGATAGCTCTGAACAGAAATCCGCACCTTTTGGCCTAAATTTACTCGTCCGATCTTTGTTTCCGGCACATAGACCTTCAGCCAAATATTTTGCAGGTCGGTCACTTTAAAGACCGGTGTGCCGGCAGCAACCATCTCCCCGGCTTTCATGGATTTAAGGGTTATCACACCGGTAAGGGGGGTTTTTAAAGCGGAATTATTCAAATAGACCACTGCCTCGTCATATTTTGCCCGGGCTAACGCCAATTGGGCATTGGCAGAGGAAATATCATTTTGACTGAGAGTGACTTGGGTCTCTGATGACACAGCCTTATCCAAGGCTGCCTTGGCTTCATTTAGTTTACCCAGAGCAAATCTATGCTGGTAGTCGACTTCATCTCTTTGCTGCCTTGAAGCCACACCGTTTTCATATAGGGAATTAATCCTTTCCCAGTTGGCAGCAGCTAGATCATATCCGGCCCGGGCCTGTTCCAAAGCTGCTTGGGCTGAATTTATCTGACTTCGGGAAAGCCCCCTTTGGAGCTCTGCAGAATTACCGGCCTTGCCTACTTGAGCCTCGGCAGCAGCTACACCTGCCTTGGCTTCTGCTACCTTTAAGGCTAGCTCCTGGGTATCCAACCTAGCCAAGACCTGATCTTTTTTGACTGAATCACCTTCCCCTGCCGGCATGGTTGCTATTTTTCCCGGAACCTTGAAGGAAAGCATAACCTCTTCTGCTTCAATATTACCGGTAAACTGCACATTGTTTTCTCTGTCTGCCGCCAAAGACTTTGCTTTAAGGTGTAAAAACCCAAAAATAAGGGCTGTGCATAAAAGTATGATTGCAGCAGCCAGGATAACCCGCTTTTTCGGCTCAAATATTTTTTTCAGCGACATTAAGACATCCTCCAAACTATACTGACCAGTCAGTATAGTTTAAATAAAAAAAATAGGCCTGTCAATGCCGACTCAAGAAAAATTCAACAGTTCTTTAAATTAAAAACGGTGGTCGACTAAAAGAAAAGTCGACCACCGTTAAAACATTTCCCCCCATTGTTGGGATTAATCAACAATTCAAGGCTATTCTTTATTACTGCTTCATTCTTAGTCTGTTAATTGCTCTCTTCAGTGCCATTTCCGCCCTGATAAAATCGATATCAGCTGATTTATCGGCAAGGCGTTTTTCTGCACGTTCCTTGGCTCTTTCGGCCCGCTCGAAATCGATGTCCTCAGGACGCTCGGCAGTATCTGCCAAAATGGTAACCTTGTTTTTGACTATTTCGGCAAAGCCCCCACTTATAGCCATGCGGGTGGTGTTGCCGTCCATTTGAATTCTGACCTCGCCTATCTTCAGGCTAGTCATCAATGGAGCATGGTTTGGAAGAATACCCAGCTCTCCCAATTCCCCAGGAATAACTACGAAGTTTACATCCTCGTTAAAGACTTTTTTCTGGGGAGTGACGATTTCCAGGCGCTGTTTGCTTTCCGCCATACTTAAACACTTCCCTCTAACATCCGTTTTCCTTGCTCAACTGCTTCATCAATGCCACCAACATAACGGAAAGCATTTTCAGGAAGGTTGTCATGCTTGCCTTCCAGAATTTCCTTGAAGCCCCGGATGGTTTCCTTCATAGAAACGTATTTACCTGCATAGCCGGTAAATACTTCAGCCACACTAAAGGGTTGTGACAGGAACTGCTGGAGCTTCCTGGCCCGGGCTACAATCAATTTATCTTCATCGGAAAGCTCTTCCATACCCAAAATTGCAATGATGTCCTGGAGCTCCTTGTAGCGCTGGAGCAAAATCTGAACCCCACGGGCTACATCATAATGCTCCTGACCTACAACGTTGGGATCCAAGATCCGGGAGGTGGAGTCCAAGGGATCCACTGCGGGATAAATCCCCAGCTCTGCAATTTGACGGGACAATACAACAGTTCCGTCCAAATGAGCAAAGGTTGTAGCCGGTGCAGGGTCAGTCAGGTCATCAGCAGGCACATAAACTGCCTGAACTGAAGTAACCGAGCCCTTGTTGGTTGAGGTGATTCTCTCCTGCATCATACCCATCTCGGTAGCCAGGGTAGGCTGATAGCCCACGGCACTGGGCATCCGTCCCAAAAGGGCAGAAACCTCAGAACCGGCCTGGGAGAAACGGAAGATGTTATCGATAAAGAGAAGAGTATCAGAGCCCAGTTCATCCCTAAAGAACTCTGCCATACAAAGTCCGGTAAGGGCAACTCTCAGACGAGCTCCGGGAGGCTCATTCATCTGGCCGAAAACCAGAGAAAGCTTGTCCAAAACTCCTGCCTCTGCCATTTCATGATAGAGGTCATTACCTTCTCTTGTACGCTCGCCAACACCGGCAAATACTGAAATACCGCCGTGCTGCTTGGCAATATTGTTAATCAATTCCAAAACCACAACAGTTTTTCCTACCCCGGCTCCACCAAACAAGCCGATTTTACCACCCTTTAGGAAGGGTACCAGCAAGTCGATAACCTTGATTCCGGTTTCCAGCATCTCAACCTTTGTGGACTGATCCACAAGAGCAGGTGCAGGTCTGTGAATAGGGTAAGAAAACTCACTTTCAATAGGTCCTTTTCCATCAATAGGCTCTCCCAGCACATCCACCAGACGACCCAGCACTGCATTTCCTACAGGTACTGTAATAGGCTTACCGGTATCAGCAACCTCCATGCCTCTGACCAATCCATCGGTTGCAGTCATGGCAATAGTCCTAACACTGTTGTTGCCCAAGTGCTGAGCAACCTCCAGAGTAATCTCGTCATCCTGGGACCTGGAAACCTTTAATGCATTAAATATTTCAGGCACCTGTCCCGGTGGAAATCGAACATCCACAACAACGCCGATTACCTGAACTATATGTCCAATGCTCATTGGTTTTCTTTTACCTCCCTTGCCTGAAAATTAGCTAACAGCTCATATCTGTTAGCTGTATTTACTGTTATTCCAAAGCTGCCGCACCACCCACAATTTCTGAAATCTCTGTGGTAATAGCTGCCTGACGAGCTTTGTTGATAGACAGGGTCAGACTATCAATCATATCTGCCGCATTCTTGGTAGCATTATCCATAGCTGTCATTCGGGCACTGTACAGACCTGCCTTGGTTTCCAGCAACCCCTGATAAATACTGTTGGTAATGTACTTCGGTAAAATTGTATTCATTACTTCCTCCGGAGATGGCTCAAAGATGTAATCAACTTTGAATTCACATTTTTGGGCATCCCCTTCCTGGGGAGGCTCTGCAGGAAGCAATTTCAACATGGTAGGCCTTTGTATCAGTACATTGACAAACTCACTATATACCAGATACACCGCATCTACCTCTGTGGATGAATATTTATCAATAATAAACTGAGCTATTTCCCGAGCCTGGGCAATTCCAATATTATCTCCAAGCCCAACATATTGTTCCAGGATATTGTAGTCCCGTTTTCTAAAAAAGTCGCGGCTCTTCCGCCCAACACAGACCATGCTTACTTCCGGCATGTCCTTCATATTAGAAACTGCATAGCGGATAGTATTTGAGTTGAATCCCCCGCAAAGTCCACCATCAGCAGTTATCACCAGGAAAACCACTTTTTTGGGCTCGCGGACATTCAACAGCGGATGCTTAACCTCTTTAGTCACGGACGCAACCCTACCTAGAACCCCAGCCAATTTTTTGGCATAAGGTCTGGCTGCTAAGGAAAATTCCTGGGCTTTTCTCATTTTAGCAGCGGATACCGCTTTCATAGCCTTGGTAATCTGCTGGGTACTTTTTATACTTTTGACCCGCCTACGCAGATCGCGCAAACTTGACATTCTATCATCTCACCACCTTAACCTGTTATAAACAGGCAGGATTAACCGGCAAAAATGGTTTTATATTCATTGATTGCATCCTGCAATTTTGCTTCGGTTTCCTTTTCCAAAAGACCGCTGTCAGCGATAGCTTTGCCTATTTCCGGACGATTTGTTCTCATATGCTGTAAAAACTCTGTTTCAAAGGTCAAAACCTTGTTCACCGGCAGATCATCCAAATAGCCTCTGACCGCAGTATAAAGGGACATAACTTGATCCTCTACTGCCATAGGAACATATTGCTTCTGCTTCAATAGTTCCAGCATACGCTCACCACGAACCAGTCTTGCCTGGGTACCCTTGTCTAGATCGGAACCGAACTGAGCAAACGCTGCCAGCTCCCGATACTGAGCCAAATCCATACGAAGACTCCCGGCAACTGCTCTCATTGCCTTAATCTGGGCGGCACCGCCAACCCGGGAAACTGACAGACCTACGTTAACTGCAGGACGCTGTCCGGCGAAGAACAGGTCTGATTCCAGATAAATCTGACCATCAGTAATAGAAATAACGTTAGTGGGAATATATGCTGAAACGTCTCCGGCCTGGGTCTCGATAATAGGCAGGGCGGTCATTGAACCGGCACCTTCATCATCGGACAGCTTGCAGGATCTCTCCAACAAACGGGAGTGCAGGTTAAATACATCTCCGGGATACGCTTCACGTCCGGGAGGTCTGCGGAGCAGGAGGGAAAGCTCCCGATATGCTGCAGCCTGTTTGGACAAATCATCAAATACAATCAACACATGCCTGCCCTGATGCATAAATTCTTCTCCGATGGCAGAGCCGGCGAAGGGTGCAATATACAACAAAGGTGCAGGGTCTGAAGCGGTGGCCGATACAATAATGGTGTAATCCATTGCACCTGTATCGGTCAATCTTTGTACTACGTTGGCCACAGTAGACTGCTTTTGGCCAACAGCTACGTAGATACACAGACAATCCTTGCCCTTTTGGTTGATTATGGCGTCAACCGCAATAGCTGTCTTACCTGTTTGTCTGTCTCCGAGAATAAGCTCCCTTTGACCACGACCAATGGGAACCATTCCATCAATGGCTTTCAATCCGGTCTGGAGAGGCTGATGCACTGACTTACGCTTCATAACTCCAGGTGCAATACGCTCAACAGGACGGAACTTATCTGAATTAATCGGACCCTTCCCATCCAAGGGACGGCCCAATGGGTTGATTACCCGACCTAACAGGGCATCTCCAACCGGAACTGAAATAATTCTGCCGGTACGCTTTACTGTGTCGCCTTCTCTGATGTGAGTATAGGCACCCATCAATACGCACCCGATATTATCCTCTTCAAGGTTGAGAGCCATTCCCAATGTAGGCTCCTGATCCGGTCCGGGAGCAGGGAATTCCAATAGTTCCATTGACATGCATTTTTCTAAGCCATAAACCCGGGCTATTCCGTCACCCACCTGGATAACGGTGCCCACATCGGCCATTTCTATTTGCGCTTTATACTTATCAATCTGCTGCATGATAATAGAACTGATTTCTTCAGGACGCAAACTCATGCTACTGGTTCACCCCTATCCGTTAACTTATTTGCCTTAAGTGCTCTCTCAAGGTGGCCAGGCGGGTACGAATACTTCCGTCAATAACCCGGTCCCCTATGCGAACCACTACTCCCCCAATAATTGCCGGGTCTGTAGTATATATAGGTTCAGTCTTTTTACCACCGGTTAGTTTGCTTAAAAGTTCTGACAGCTGCTGCTTCTCTTCCTGGCTCAGATCAACTGCCGAGGATATTTTAACCTCAGAAATATTCCTCGCCCTATTGGCCAGAGAAACATAGTAATTAACTATGTCACTAAATACCTGTTCTCGCTGACGTTCCACCAAAAGCTTCAAAAAATCCATAGTAACCTGGGATATCTTGCCTTCCAAAAGCTCTTTGAAAAGATCCTTTTTATTCTCTGCGGTAATCTGAGGATGATAAATTATTTTTTTAAGATCCGGATTGCCTTGAATAACAGCATCAATTTCCTTGAGCTCTGCTTCTACAGCATCAACAATATTCTCTCGGGTCGCTATTTGGTATAGAGCTTCAGCATAGCGGGATCCTACAGTTCCCTTTAGCATGGCAGATCCCCCGCCTCTTTGATAAACTCCTGTACCAGGTTATGCTGAATATCTTTAGTAATCTGGTTTCCAATAATTTTGTCTGCCACCAGGATAGAGAGAGCTGCAACCTGATCACGAAGCTCTGCAACTGCCTTTTCCTTTTCCCGGTCTATTTCCCTGAGAGCAGCTTCCTTGACTCGTTCAGCCTCAGCCTTTGCAGACTCGATAATCTGATGAGCCTGAGCCTCCCCGGATTTAGCAGCCTGTTGAATTACTGACTGGGCATCTTCCTTGGCCTTTTGCATTTCCTGCAGATATTTCTGATGTAATGCTTCGGCTTCCTTTCTTTCATCCTCAGCGGTCTTCACATTGTTGTAAATGAGTTCCTGCCTTTTAACCAGTATATTGACAAGGGGTTTGTATACAACAACACGAAGAAAGATCAAGAGAACGAGAAAGTTAAAAATTTGTGCCACCAGTGTTGCGTTTAGTCCTAATGACTCAAACATTTATTATTCTCTTACCCCTTTCTGGTTGAGATTACCCATCTGGGTCAACAAATGTTGCGACAGCGGGGCAGCTCGGTATAAATCTGTCCCCGCCGCCACAAAGCGCATACAACAGTGGGAATCACTGAGTTAGATTTTGCCCATTAAAATAAAGCCAATAACAACGGCAATAATTGGCAGCGCTTCAACCAAACCAATGGAAATAAACATCTGAACCATAAGGGTACCCCTTAATTCAGGCTGACGTGCGATACCTTCAATGGTCTTGGCGGTTGCCAAACCATTACCAATACCTGCACCAACTCCAGCCAGTCCAATAGCAATAGCAGTACCAATCATAGCAGCACCTGCGTTTTCCATGTTTTGTTACCTCCTTTCAAATATAAGATTGAATTTTAATAACCTTTTTTATATCTGGATAAGCACGTAAAACCATTTTTTGTTTCTGACTAGTGGTCCTCAGCAACCTTTTGGCTGATATAGGCTATGGTCAGCATTGTGAAAATAAGTGCCTGGATACAGCTGACAAAGATACTGAAAGACAACCAAACTACTGTGAAGACAAACCCGCCCAGCATATTGACTATTAGGGTCATCATTCCCAACAACACCGCCACTAATACTTCCCCGGCATATATATTGCCGTATAGTCGGAAGGAAAGAGTCAATGGCTTAGATAATTCCTCAATAAGGTGCAACGGCAAGAATACCGGATATGGCTCAAAATAATGCTTGAAATATTTTTTGCCCTGGAATCTCAAGCCCAGAATATGAACCAGGATAAATACCGTCAAGGCCAATCCCAAAGTAGTGTTAATATCTGCTGTGGGCGACATCATTGTGGGAATCAAGCCTAATAAATTACTGAACAGAAGGAAAATAAACAAGGTAAATATCAGCAAAACTAAGCCGGCACCCTTGCGATAATCTATATTTTCATAAACCAGGCCTCGCAAGGCAGTAAATATCTCTTCAATAATAACCTGCATGGTTCCGGGCTTATCAACCTTCATTTTCCTGGTTGCTACAAAAGTAACTAATGCAATTAAAGCCATTACCAGCCAAGTCATAATCAAGGTTTTGATATTTACATCACCTATTGGGGTATGAACAACACCATGGTGGCCATAACTCATAAACCCCCAAAAATCCAGATCCTTTTCAACCTCTTCCAGTCCCCTCATACCTCTTAATCACCTCACTTCCGGCGAAAAAATTTTCTATCGAATAGTTATTAAAAATATCAGAAATATCTTTCCCTAAGATCCACTATACCCCCTTTAGGACTTTAAT
Organism: Peptococcaceae bacterium; assembly: GCA_013336365.1. Lineage (GTDB taxonomy): Bacteria > Bacillota > Desulfotomaculia > Desulfotomaculales > Desulfocucumaceae > JAAXTT01. The sequence continues at coordinate 4,260 of JAAXTT010000035.1, read as the reverse complement.
TTTCTTAAAGCCCGAGAATCCTGATAAAGCTTAAAGGTTTCCACTACTGAAATGGAAAAGGAAACGTAATAAGGGATTAAAATTCCGGCACCCACCCCAAGTAAGCTAACAAAGGGCAACCGCCGGCCAAGAAAAAACAAAACTGCCATAATCAAGCCCATGCGAAAGACAAATCTGACTTTCATAAACTTCTGGGCAGATTCCGGATTTAGTTTTGGTAAATATTTAATTCTCTTTACAAGGGTGATTGAATTATAAATACCAACAATAATTCCTATGATCAATCCCCAAAGAACTCCATCCCGGGGATCAAATCCTAAAAAAAGACATGCTACAGCCAATATGTATACAGAAAACTTTATGGTTTGCTTTAACTGGTTATCCAGTTCGGGAATAGCTTCCTGGCCCAACAATAGATATTCCTTCTCTCTACAACATTGCTTCAGAAAAAGTAAGTTAACTGCTCTATTCCTTCAGAAAGGGAGCTATAAAAGCTACAATGCCCCAAATCCCGGTGGCCAACCCCAATAAAACACCGGCCAGCATGATGAAGGGGGAAGTGCCGAAATAATTATCCAACAGCCTACCCAAATAAAATCCTGCCACTGTTGTTATAGCCAGCTCCGCACCAATAGCGGTGGTAACTGCCATAGCCTTTACTACTGCAGCACTTGCAGGTTTTTGCCTGTTGTCTGTCATTGGATGACTCGACCCTTCACTTATTATTTCCCGGATTGAACATAAAAAAAAGCAATCGAGTTTTCTTATGACCCATTAAAATTCTACACGAAAAAAAATATTCCTCTAAAACAAATATTTTTTTTACTATATTATCCCTTAAATTTTTCCGGAGGAGTTTTTTTAAGTCCATAGTGATACAATATTCCTTGGGCAATTCGGGCAGAAGCGCTTCCGTCTCCATATGGATTAGCTGCTTCAGACATTTGACGATAGTGTCCCGTGTCATCTAAAAGCCTTTTAGTCTCCCGAAGAACATCCTCACGGCCTGTGCCTACCAAAACCACTGTCCCTGCTTCCATTGCCTCGGGACGCTCAGTGGTGTTGCGCAACACCAGCACCGGCTTGCCCAAAGAAGGTGCCTCCTCCTGCATACCCCCGGAATCAGTCAGGACAATAAAGCACTTTTGCATTAAATTAACAAAAGGCGCATAATCCAGAGGCTCAATCAGATGAAATCTGGGCATATCTCCAATAACCTCATCAACAACATTTCTGACTGCCGGGTTTTTGTGCATTGGGAAGATTATTTCCACATCAGGATACTCTTCAACTATTTCTTTTAGGGCCTGATATATTTCCCGCATAGGATCTCCAAGATTTTCCCTGCGATGAGTGGTTACCAGTAAAACTCTGGAGCGTTGAAAATCTATTGAATCAAGAACCGGATCATTGAAGATATACTCCTGCCTGACTGTTGCCAGAAGAGCATCTATTACTGTGTTGCCGGTAACATAAATATTTTTCTGAGGAACTCCTTCTTTTTGCAAATTTTCCCGAGACAGGGGAGTAGGCGCAAAATGAAGGTCTGAAAGAGTGCCGGTAAGATGCCTGTTCATTTCCTCAGGAAAAGGAGAGTATTTTTCTCCGGTTCTCAGCCCTGCCTCCACATGTCCTACCGGGATTTGCAAATAATAGGCTGCCAAAGCTGCAACAAAGGTGGTGGTGGTGTCCCCATGAACAAGAATCAAATTGGGCTTTTCTATCTCAAAGACCTCTTTTAGCCCGGCCAGAGCACGACAGGTAATGTCAAAAAGAGTCTGCCCCTGCATCATTATATCCAAATCATAATCCGGGACTATGTCAAATAAATCCAGAACCTGGTCCAGCATTTCCCTGTGCTGAGCAGTAACGGCAACCCGGGACTGGATATTTTCATTTTTCTCCAGCTCCTTGACCAAGGGTGCCATCTTTATTGCCTCGGGCCTGGTACCAAATACTGACAATACTTTTATCATAATAATCTCCTAAAATATCTGTCTTTTTTCATCATCTGCCACTACTTGACAAACCTTCCCCTTGGTCCGCCTACATTGATAAAGGCGGAATTGAAGTTGCGATAGAGGGTTTTATACTCTTTAATCCGATGCCATTTTTTAATAAAGCCCTCAGGCAAATCCTCCCTAGTAACAACAGATTCCCAGCCTCCGGGAACCGGATAGGCATAATAGGGCAGCTTACCGGGAATGCCCCGGATAAAAACAACTTGGGGAATCACGCACTCCATTCTTGCCAGAGACACTCTATGCATCCCGTCACAAATAACAAAATGAACTGAACCATCCTCTTCCACAGATTCTTCAACTATGGGGGGCAAAACATCCACCGGCTCATCAGAGCCTTCCAGATATATGCTCACATAGCCCTCAAGACAGAAAAGCTCCACTCCGAAATCCTTTAAGCCCCAGCGCAAATTCCTGACTTTTTGCAGCTCTGAGGTTAAAATGTAGGATTGGGGAGGAGACAAGAATTCTGTGCGAATTTTCTCCAAAGAAATGGTAGACTCCTTGTAGATGCAGGTCTCGGGATGGGTCAGCATACTGACCCGGCGAAGCTTTTCTACCAGCGCCTCTTTGCTGTGCTTTTCAACCTTCAGTATTTTCATCGAAAAATCCCTCCAAAGCTTATAAAAAAAACTTTTATATATCCCTTAGTAACGAAAAAGGAGAACCATCCCCTTTTCCTAATAGGTCGGAAATTGTGTTTACTATAATATCCGGCCTTGGTAGCTTGCCCTTCAGCACCTTTTCCATCTCCGGATATTCCTTGTCCGGACGGTTGAGAACCCAGATGGTTCTGATGCCTATGGCTAAAGCCGGGGCGAGATCTTTGGCATAGGTGTCCCCCACCATCCAACAATCCTGTGGCCTGACCCCCAAAGCATTTACAGCCTTTTCAAAGAGAAGGCCTGAGGGCTTTCTTACTCCCTCTTGAAAGCTTAAGCTGGCGTGGTCTACCATTGCCGCCAGCTCGGGACAGGCAGCGACAAAGCCCCTGTAGTAAGGAGGCCAAATATCAGAAACCAGTCCTATCTTAAAGCCTGCATTTTTTACCTTTTCTACAGTCGAGGTAGCACCGGGAATTTCACGAGGTGCTCTTTCCTGGTCACGCCAAAGCCCGGTTATCAAATCATGGGGATGATGATCTCCGCCAGAAATTGCCTCCTTCAGGTACAAGGACATTGCCTCAGCGTCTTCAAAGGCTTTGCACAAAATAATATCCGCTATCAGATGCTTCTTGGAATCGGGAATTCCCAGCATGCTAGCAAGAGCTGATACCGGGGATTTATTGGGACCCTCTACTAGAGTGGACCCTATATCAAATAAAAACGCTCCCAAAAAACACAACCTCTTTCAATTAGGTAAAAATAATTTTCATGACAATCTAGGCAAGAGAGGGCCATTGAGTGACATCTACTCCGGATGCCTTTAAAAAATCAACACCCTCTGAGGTTCCTTTGAAGTCCCTGCGGACTACAACCCTGGCTATTTCACAGGAAACAATCAACTTGGCACAGGTAAGACAGACATCCGCATTAACATAAATTGTGGCATCCTTAACTGCCAAACCTCTTTTCGCACAGACGCAAATTGCATTCTGCTCTGCATGGACACAGGGCTTGTAATCCTCTCGTCCAACCTTGTCCTTGAGACACTGATTGGTGTCACAGCAGTGAGCCTCTCCACTGACTACTCCATTATAGCCGTGAGAGATAATTCTACGATCCACTACCAGCACTGCCCCCACTTTTTTTCTAAGACAGGTAGATCGGCGGGCAATAGTGTCCACAACATCCATATATATCTCATCAAAGGAAGGCCGTTTCATAGTCATGACTTATTCTCCATCTTTAAAAAATTTAGAGCAAAAAGCATTTAGTATATAGGATATTTGTCACAAAGGGCCTGGGACAGCTTCCTTGCCTTGTCCAAGCTGGATTTGTCGCCTTTATTGCTGAGAGCTAAATCTATAACCTCTGCCATTATCTTCATATCCTCTACCACCAGACCTCTGGAGGTTACTGCCGGAGTGCCGATTCTTATACCGCTGGTTATTGCGGGAGGCTGAGGATCATAGGGAATGGAGTTTTTGTTGACTGTAATTCCCACCTCATCCAGTATCTCTTGGGCATCCTTGCCGGAAACTCCTTTGCTCCTTAAATCAACCAGCATAAGATGATTGTCAGTACCCCCGGCCACCAGTTCAAAGCCTCTGCCAGACAAGGACTCAGCTAAAGCCTTG
>JAAXTT010000132.1 GCA_013336365.1 Peptococcaceae bacterium | reverse complement strand
TATACTGGGCTTTATCATAAGCTTCTTTTTATACATAAAGTCTTCGGCATTCTTTAATATTTGCAAAATATCTTGGCCCTCTGATGTCTTTGTATCCCAGCCAAAAGATATTGAAAGAATCCCTTTCTCCGGCTTGGCCTCTCTGATTTCAGATAAAATCCGCAATACTAGGGATTCTGCCATCAAGGAATCGGTATTGGGCAGAATTATAACAAACTCATCTCCACCATATCTGCAAAATATATCATCTTCTCGCAAGCACTTCTTCAGAATATCAGCTGACAACCGAAGCAAATTATCACCAGCTGTATGTCCGAAGGCATCATTGGTCATTTTTAGACCGTTCAGATCGCCCATTATCATGGTCAAGGGTAACCTTCTTGCAGTATCAAGGCGCTTCATCTCTTTCTCGAAAAAACGACGATTATAAAGTCCGGTCAAATGATCATGAAAACTGAGATATTCAATTTTACAGAGGTGTTCTTTTTCATAAGTCACATCCCTAAAAACCAACACGACTCCTACCGATCTGCCTTTTGAGTTGCGAATAGGGGAGGCACTGTCGGCAATCGGCCTTTCATGTCCATCTCTTGCAATAAGTATCGTGTGATTGGCTAGTCCTATAATATTTCCTGTTTCCAAAACCTTCTTTACAGGATTGAATGCCGGCTCACGAGTATATTCATTAATAATGTTAAAAACCGTTGAAAAATCTTGACCAATGCTACTATCCGAATGCCAGCCTGTCAAATCCTTGGCCACTTCATTCATCATAGTGACTCGAGCTTCCGTGTCGGTACAAATGACTCCATCGCCGATAGACATTAAAGTCGTCCTTAAAAGCTCACGTTCATTGAATAAATTTTGATTGGTTTGTTCCAATTCCTTTCTCAGAAAAAAAATCTCCAATTGATTGCGTACTCGTGAAATTACTTCCTCTTCCTGATAGGGTTTAACAATAAAGTCAGTCCCTCCCACCCGGAATCCTTCTACCTTAGCTTCTGTATCATTCAAGGCTGTAACAAAAATTACCGGAATATCTGATATGCTCGGATCAGACTTAATTCTTTTACAAACCTCAAAGCCATTAATACCCGGCATCTTAACATCCAGTATTATCAGATCGGGTTTTTGGTTTTGCAATGATGCCAAAGCTAACTCACCAGAATCCGCGGGTCGAATGCGATATCCATTTTGTTTTAGTAGAGTTGTTAGCAGACCAAGACTTTCTCTGTTGTCATCTACCACCATTATCTCCGCATTTCGGGAATATTGGCTTTTCATTCTAAAACTCCCCTTCTTCCTGAAGTTTCTTAAGCAACATTGTATAGTTCAAGGCCTCTATTTCCCTCAATATAGTCTTTGCGGCCTCAAGAGATACCAGCTCAATTTCCGATATTATGGCCAACATCCCATCCTGGTCAAGGAGTAATATAGAATCCTTAAGCTTTTGCCTATGTTCCTTTGTCAAAATTTTTAACGCACTTGATAACTGGTTATCCGTTGAAGCTTTTTGTGAAAACCTAATATTTAAATGCTTTTCCATAATTCGAAAAACATCCTTTTCTGCAAAAGGTTTACCCAAAAGGTCATCAAATCCTGAAGCAAGTATAGATTCTTTCTCCTCCTCAAATACGTGTGCGGATAATGCCACAATTGCGGGAGAATAATCAGATCCTATGTTTTTTATAATCCTTGTTGCTGTCAGACCATCCATCCTGGGCATCCGGATATCCATCCATATAAAGTCCGGCCGTTGCTCTTGTGCAATTGATACAGCCTGCTCGCCATCCTCCGCTTCAATAACCTTACAACCGGATTTTTTTATTATCTCTGTCAATAGCTGCCTGCTATCTTCAGAATCTTCCACCACCAACACTAATAACTTACTTTCTCCTTCTGATATTATAAATTCATCTCTATAATATTCCATTTCATCTTTATTGTTTTCTGGTCCGGATATCTCCTGAAGCTCAACTGTGAAGTAAAAGGTGCTGCCTTGCCCTAAGGAACTCTCAACTTTTATTTTTCCACCCAATATTTTAATATTCTCTTGGCTTATGGCCAAACCCAAACCTGTCCCTTTGCTGACATTTAATCCGCTTTTGGTTTGAGAAAAATGCTGAAACAGCTTTTCCTTTTCGTCTTCTGAAATTCCCACCCCGGTATCTTTAACCTCTACAAGTAAATTAAAGTGATTTTGTTGCAGCCTCTCCACAGAAAAACATATTGTTATCCCACCTGTTTCTGTAAATTTGACTGCGTTGCCTACAAGGTTTATCAGTACAATCCTCAATTTAAGAGGGTCGCCGAAAACATAGCGCGGGACCCTATCAAGTCCTTCAACCTTCATTGTAAGATTTCTGGATCTGACCTCCAATGCAAACATATCTTCAATATTTTTTATAAATATGTGAAAATCAAAGGTCTCTTTCTTCACTGTTGCTTTTTGTGATTCAATCTTTGTAATCTCAAGAATATCATTAATAAGTGAAAGTAAATGGTTTCCACTTTTATTGATAATTTTTAAGTTTTTCATTGATTGTTCAGATAAATCGGCATCTTTTTGCATTAGGGCAGAATAGCCCAATATTGCATTAAGGGGTGTTCTAAGCTCATGACTCATATTTGCCAAGAATCGACTTTTTGCTTCGTTAGCACTTTTCAATTCCCGAGTTTTTCGTTTTACCTCCTGCTTTACAGCAATAAGAAAGATAATCATAACGAATAACAATATGGGAATCATCAGCACTGCGAGATATTTTATACTCTCTTTAAAGGACGGCTGATTATAAATCAAAAACGGAAACCACTTTTCATACAATAAGTTATAAGTGCCATTGGCAGAAACAACAGCCAGTCCTTCATTAAGCTTGGCCAAGAGCTCTTTATCACCTTCGCGAACAGCAAAACAAAACTTTTGCTCAAAGCCACTCAGCTGAGTTTTAACCAAAGATACCCCATCATCATCTAACTTATATACAGATTTAACATTATCAAAACCCATATCCCTGATAATTTTCTCTCCGACCAAACTCTGAGCCAGCACTGCATCGCATTTTCCCTCATCAAGTTTACGAAAGGCCTCCTCAAAGGTACTTGTCAGAATTAAATTATCAGCAAGATTTCTGGATAAGGCATATTCATGGGCTGTATCACCCTTCATTACTGCAATTTTTTTACCGTAAAGATCGTCTTCCGCTGTTATTGTGTCATTATTTTTATGAACAAAAATATTACCATACATAACAATATAGGGCACAGAAAAATCATAATATTCATCCCGCTCTTTGGAATAACTAACTAAAGGAAGGATATCCAGTTCGCCATTTTTCAGTTCCTCTTTTATTACAATCCATTCATCGACTTTAAAGTCAACTTGAAGGCCGGCTTCCTGTGCTACTTCCTTTAGCAATTCCACCGAAAAACCATCTGCCTGACCATTATTGATTACAGAAAAAGGCGGGTAGTTATATTCAGTAGCACTACGATATATCTTGCCGGGGTTTACACTGTTATTACCAATGCTTTCTTCTGCTGATATTGGGAAAATAGGAAACATAAAGGAAAGTATAAAGCACAAAAACACACCAAATCGCAGTTTCATTTATCTCCTCCACTCATAATCCCAATTTGGCATTTTATAGAAATACACTTACTCTTAATATTAGCATGTTTTTTCATTTATCAATATTAAAAATTGCTAAATCTCAACTAATTAAAGAGTAATTAGACCTGAAAATTCTTTCTTGTCCAAAATCAAATGCAAAACATCTCCTGCTGAAATTTACAGGAGATGTTTTGCTAAGTTAATAAGTCAACTGCCTGAATCTACTGCATTTTAATATGAAATTCCGGTCTGCAAAAAAGTGCCCTTTTTTAGATCTTCAAAAGCGTTATTTAGTTCTTCCTTTGTGTTCATTACTATCGGGCCTCCCCATGCTACCGGTTCGCCCAAAGAGGTCGAGCTTATAAATAATATCTGGGCATTTTTATCTGTTGCCTTTATTTCTAATCGGTCACCTGAGGTAAGCTTTACCCCTGTCTTTTCCTTTACCAGCTCGCCCCCGACATATGCATCACCTAAGAGAGTAAACACCATGACAGAACGCTCTCTTTCTGTATTAATGACGGTAGAAGCATTGGGGTCCAGGTGTATATCATAATAATCCAATGGAAGATATTTGCTTTCATAGCCTTTCCTTCCTTCAAATTCACCGGCCAACAATCTCAGCTTTCCCTTATCGAACAATATCTCTTGAATTTCAGAATTCTTAATAC
>JAAXTT010000131.1 GCA_013336365.1 Peptococcaceae bacterium | reverse complement strand
TCAATGAGTAAAAAGGCGATCAGGCGATCCGTAATTAGCAACAAGGAAGGCCTCACCTGATTCCCAAATGACTAAACGATGAACCAGATTACCGTACTATTCTTTGCGACGCTTAAGGAACGCGCCGGAGCAAAACAGGTGTCTTTGGCATTGCCAGACGGGGCGCATGTAGGTGATTTGAAAGTCTGCCTGAAGCATGAGTACCCGCGCTTGGCCGAGGCGAAGGATTCTGAGCGGGTCTCGATCAACCGGGAGTATGACTTCGATGAAGATGTCGTCCCGCCGGGGGCGGAGGTGGCCATTTTTCCGCCGGTCAGCGGCGGAGCTGGCGAGGCGTTCCCGACCCTCTTTGCGGTAACCGAGGATATGCTTGAAGACATTGCAAAAAATTCCTTCATCCTAGAAAGGTGGATACAAGGTCTTAAACCATGATGAAATTATCGGTGTTTTGAAAAACAGTATGATCTAAAGTTATTTTTACTGACGAGTTTGCATTCCCTGTGATAATTACTAAATCTCCCCAAGTTGGTTGCTAAAATATTTCTTTTTAAGGTGAAGTGCTACATTAACCAAACTGATCAAAACCGGCACTTCCACCAGTGGGCCGATCACTGCAGCAAAGGCTTGACCTGAATTAATTCCAAATACTGCAATTGATACAGCAATAGCCAATTCAAAATTATTGCTGGCCGCAGTAAAGGCTAGACTTACTGATTGTTCATAGTTGACGCCGGATTTTTTGCTGAGAAAAAATGATAAAAAGAACATGATAACAAAATAAATCAGCAAGGGGACAGCTATTCTAAGAACATCCAGAGGTAGTTTGACTATATAGCTACCTTTTAAGGAAAACATAACCAGGATGGTGAATAGCAAAGCCAGCAATGACAAGGGGCCGATTTTGGCTATGAATTTGTTTTCATACCAGTCTTTACCCTTGCTGGAAATAAGGGTGAATCGGGTTAAAATACCGGCAAACAATGGGATACCCAGATAAATTGCCACACTTTTAGCGATCTCAGCCATGGAAATATGCACTTCCATGCTTGCTAAGCCCAGCCATTGCGGGAACAAGGTGATAAAAAAATAGGCGTAGGCAGAGAAGAATAATACTTGGAAAATGGAGTTTAGTGCCACTAAGGCAGCACCGTACTCTGAGTCTCCTCCGGCCAGGGAATTCCAAACAATAACCATAGCAATACAGCGGGCGATACCAATAACAATCAGACCTATCATATATTCAGGGTAATTGTGCAGAAATATCACAGCCAGGAAAAACATCAGCAGAGGCCCTATTATCCAGTTTTGTATAATGGATAAAGAAAGCACCTTGGTATTTACAAATACTTTTCCAATTTGTTCGTACTTAACCTTAGCCAGTGGGGGATACATCATTATAATAAGGCCAAGGGCAATGGGTATATTCGTAGCCCCTACCTGAAATTGTCCCCAAAAGCCGGCAACCTGGGGATAGAGATAGCCTGTCCCCACGCCAATGGCCATGGCTAAAAATATCCACCAAGTCAAGTTTCTTTCCAAAAAAGACATTTTACCCATCAAGGATTTAGCCATCACTTCTTCTCCTTTTTCATAGTAGAGTAAAAATGCTTAAGATTTTCAGGTATGGTGTACTCCTCTGTCAGATTATTGTTCCTTTCGCTATCTCCATAGATCTCTTTGAGGATTGCTTCAATAATCATTGCCTTGGGAGGCACTGTGTAATCCTTGCCCTGATAAACCCAAACACGACAGTCAACCTCATCACCACATAAGTCACCACAGGACTCACAAAGACTTTCTTTAACTTCCATTTGAATATCAATACCGTTAACACGGATGGTCGGTGAGCTGACAAATCGATGTTGAATTGCCAATTCCTCTGTAGTTACATTAATTTTATTTACAATAACCTCAAGTCCGGTTGATTTAAGGACCTTGGATACTTCTACCAGTGCTTCATCAAGGGTTGTATCGGCTCCTTGGCACCTTGTACAAACGCTTAGATCAAGAAATAAAAAATCAATGATAATAGATCTTTTTTTAAATTCATTATCCTTGGTGGCATCACAGCAACCGGAGTCACAGGTGCAACAGGAATATCCCACAGATAGATCGTTATTAACCAAATAAAACACCCCTTATATCTTAGTTTGAAAACCATTTTGTATATTAAGACGTAAAAAAATAAAAAAAGACGCATTTCGAGCACTGTTTTGTCAGCAATATTTGCAGTCGCTACTTTTTTTCTTATAGTCAATAACATTTCCAATCCGGTCGAACTCGAGATTACAGCAATCCAAAAGACGTGTTTTTAGTATTTTCCTGCTCCGTTGAACTCTGGATTTTACACCTGACAAGGATAATCCGGTTTTCTCACTTATTTCTTTTTGAGTCATGCTGTTGAATTCCGCTAGGATAACAACTTCTTTATATTTTTCAGGCAAGCTGTCTATTATGGTATTCAAGCAGGGTGAAAGCTCTTTATTCATGGATAAATCTTCATCATTCTCATTTGCCAAATCATCAGGAAGCTCTGAAAATTCAATGTTTCTATTCTTTCTATAGTGGTCTGTAATGGTATTGCGTGTTATCTGATATATCCAAGGATGAATTTTTGTGTCATCCAACAAGCTATCTGCATTACAGGATATTTTTATAAAAATATCCTGTAGAATATCCTCGACATCTTGAGGGTTGGATACTCTCTTACTGACAAATGCTTTCAAGGGCATACTAAATTCTTCCCAAATTTTATTCATACAAAGGGTCATCTTTTTCACCTCTAAAAATATTCTACCACTTATTTGTAATATACTGGGTCTAACCTTAGTTGAAGTTTAAAAAATATCCTTGGGGAACTCAGGCAAAAAACTTCCTAAGGAACAGGGATAGTCTAAAAATAATTACTACTAAAAGCCCAAATAATTGCGACCTTAAGCAGAAAATTACGTCTTAAGAAATAGAAATACTATACAGGAGGCGAGAAAAATGAAAATGCTCAAAATTGAATGGAGACATCTTGATGTAGATGGTGAGACCTGCGACCGTTGTTATGACACAGGTGAGAATCTTAATCAGGAAGTAAAAAGATTAAACAGAACCTTAAAACCACAGGGCATTGAGGTAGAATGGTTTGAAACCAAGCTGGATGACAGCCAAATTCCTCAATCAAATACGGTCTTATTTAACGGAGTCCCTATTGAAGATGTATTGGATATTAGGGTATCAGAGAACTTCTGTGATTCTTGCACTGTACTGCTTGGAAACGAAACCTACTGTCGAACTGTAACTTATGAGGGTTGTGACTATGAAGACATCCCTGCAAAGGCTATCCGTCAGGCTGCCTACAAGGTGCTGGGCTTGGAGGAAGCAAAAACCCACCAAGCAGGAAATAGTGGTTGCAATTGTGGCAGCAGTTGCTGCTAAAGGGCACATAGCTTTCTCAATAAGTGTAATCTAGACAGCTACCTGCAGTTGCAAGGTATTTATTGTTTAACAGAGAAAACGGAGATTGGAGCAAACAATGGGAAATACTGATATTTTTGATGCAATAGCAGATAAATATGAAAGTTGCGAGAGAATTGAAATAACCGAGATAATATCAAAGGTCATTCGTGAATATATTGTAGACGGTAAAGCTAAAAATGCTATCGATTTTGGTTGTGGAACCGGACTGATTGGAATGAGTCTGATAAATGATTTCCAAAGTATGATTTTTTTGGATACCTCGCAAAATATGCTAGAAAAGATAAAGCAAAAAATTGCTGATTTTAATATCCGTAATGCAGATACCTTGTGCTTTGATTTTGAGACTGCATTCAGAGCAGATATACCTGCCGATTATATTTTTGTGGTTCAGGTTTTACTTCATATTGAGAATGTTGAGCTGGTATTGTCAAGATTATATGAGTTACTTAATCCGGAAGGACATTTGTTGATTGTAGATTTTAACAAAAATGAAGAAGTCATCTCAGATAAGGTTCATAATGGATTTGATTTGGAAATGCTTATTGAGCTTATGACTAAAATTGGATTCAAAGAGATTGAATCCAAAACCTTTTATTCCGGGGAGAAAATATTTATGAATCAAGACGCATCCTTATTTATACTTGATTCTAAAAAATAGAGTTTTAAATAAAAAGGTTCCGGGTTTATTTTCCCGGAGCTTTTTTATTTAAAATAGTTTATTAATAATATAGGGAGTCTGTAACATTGCCATACCTAGAACATCTATGTATAATGGTGGTATGGATAGATGTTCTAGGTATGGTGAGGGGATTTAATGAATGTATCAAAGGAT
>JAAXTT010000034.1 GCA_013336365.1 Peptococcaceae bacterium | reverse complement strand
GCATTCTTTGATAATTCCAGACATCAAGCTTGCTGTCCCTTAAGTCCCAGTGCCAAGTGAATTCTGTTGTGATGACGATATAATTTTCCAGGTCTTCATTACTGAATGCCGCTTTCAGTACCTTAGAAGCAAGTCCCATTTTTCGATACTTATTGCTTATTTCAATAGCACCAAGCTCTAAAATTTTGGGATGCTTGTGCCATCTGGAAAATTGATTGGGCTTGTGGAATAGTACATAGCCCACAATTTTTTGATTGTGATTAGCAATATAGACGGAGCCATCCTTGGATGAGGCAATATTTAACAAGGCCTGATACTGTTTTTCCGGTATGCGGAAATTGGAGAAGCCATCATCCATCCCCAATCCTTCCAGGTATTCCCTTGAATTTGGCCCCTCAAACAGAATTGAATCAGCCTTGATTTCCAATGAATTCTTATTTACATCAATATTTTCCAGAGTCATTATTTATCACCATTCAGATATTATATTTATATTTGCAGTTATTCTTAAAAAAGACTGAATTATCCTTCTTTTTTAAGAGGTATTTTTTGGCAGATATCCGGATAGCAATTGATCAGGTTATTTGATAGTATTAGATGATATTAATATAGTATAAGTAGCTTAGAGATGAGGGGCTGAGTTGAGAGATAAATTGCTCATAGATAGTGCCATTAGATGGCTGCCGGTAAATTTAGCAACTTTTTCTTTGTTTTTTATTGAAGGGATACCTGAATGGGTCGCTGCTTTAGCTATGCTGGTTGCAGGAGGCGTATCCACTTTCGCTATAGTTAGATATTTGCAAAAAAACTGTAGGATTTGTGCCTTAGAAGAGCATCCCTTAGATCCCACCTTGCAGATAGCTAATGAAACATTACCTTATTTGCGCAGGGGCCTCAATGAATTTACCGCTACAAAGATTGTTAATATTATTAAAGAAATCACAGATGTTTCAGCAGTTGCCATAACAGATCGGGAGAAGGTTTTGGCATACACAGGAGCAGGCTCAGATCATCATCAACCGGGCAGTCCCATAATTACCGATGCAACAAAGATGGTTATCAATACCGGGATATTAAAGGTTATTGCCAATCGCTATGGGCTTATCTGTCCGGTTGCCGGCTGTCCTTTGGAATCCGCTGTAATCGCCCCCCTAAAGTGCCAGGGAGAGGTTGCCGGAACAGTCAAGCTATATCAGACTAAGAGGGGGGAAGTAAGCCCTACAGTATTGAAGCTGGCTGAAGGTGTTGCTCAAATGCTGGGACTGCAAATGGAGCTTGCTGAGCTGGACAGACAATCTCAGCTTGTAACCAAGGCTGAATTGGATGCATTGCAGGCACAAATAAATCCGCACTTTCTTTTTAACACCCTAAATACAATTATTATGTTCAGTCGAACCAATCCTGAGACTGCCCGGAGGCTTTTGATCAGGTTGGCATCATTTTTCAGATACGCATTAAAACGGCATGGTCACTTTAATTCAGTCAGGGAAGAAATTGAATATCTTAATACTTATTTAATCCTTGAAAAGGCACGTTTTAGGGACAAACTGAAGATTATCAGGGAAATTGACAAAAACATTTATGATTGCCGGGTTCCGGTCCTGACAATTCAGCCTCTGGTTGAGAATGCAGTCAAGCATGGTATTCATCCTAAGCAGGGACAGGGAACTGTTTTGGTCAAGGGATATATTGAAAACCAGCATATTATTTTTCAAATTAAGGATGATGGCGTCGGAATCTCTGATGAAAGAATGCCCCATATACTTAAGATAGGCTATGGTTCAGGCAATGGGGTGGGACTTTCCAATGTTCATGAAAGATTGAAGGGCCTATTTGGAGAAGATTATGGACTTAAAATTACTAGCGTATATGGAGAGGGTACAGAGGTTATAGTCAGAGTGCCTTTGGTTTGTGAGGAATCTGAGAATAAGGAGGCTATTGTCAAATGAAGCTTAAGGCACTGATTGTTGATGATGAGTATCCGGCAAGGCAAGAATTAAGATTTGCACTAAGTAATTTTGGCAGCATTGAGGTGGTTGGAGAGGCCACCAATGCACAGGAGGCCTTGACGCTGATTAATGCCTTGGATTATCAGATACTATTTCTGGATATTTCTATGCCGGGAATGACTGGTCTTGAATTAGGTGCAATAATACAGGAAATGCCCAAGCAGCCCTATATTATTTTTATAACTGCCTATGATGAGTATGCAGTCCAGGCTTTTGATGTCAATGCAGTAGATTATTTACTAAAGCCTTTTGAGCCAATTAGACTTAAAAAGGCAATTGACAAGGTAATCAAAATGACTCAGGAGGCTCCGGCGCCCGAGTCATCTTTGCAGGAAAATCTTGATTATGAAATAAAACCTGCTGTACCTGCGGAGGTTCAGATAAAAATTGACCGGATACCTGCTGAGAAGAACGGAAAGACATTTCTGGTGGCAGAATCTGATATAGTTTATGCTTATACAGAGCAGGATTATATATATATAAAGACAGAAAAAGATCGACTTTATGCCAGATTTACCTTAAAGGAGCTGGAGGCAAGGCTTAATCCTGCTATATTTTTCAGGACACATCGCTGCTTCTTGGTGAATTTGCACAAGGTTAAAGAGATCGTGCCATTTTTTAATGGAACCTACAATTTGATAGTAGAAGATGAGGAATGTAGTGAAGTCCCGGTGAGCCGGGCTCAGGCCAAAAAACTAAGAAGGATTTTAGGCTTCTAAATAAGGGGATTTGAAGCGGTGGAGTTTAGACCACTGCTTTTTGTATCTGGAAGAAATTATTATAACTTTATGATGGATTATCCCAGATTATGGCGTTTTTTGGCAGGGTTTAATTTATGTTCTGGAGAAAATTCCAGTTATTAAGCTATCATGGGGGTAAGTATATGATAGTCGGAATTGGAACCGACATTATCGAAATCGAGCGAATAAAAAATGCGGTTAAAAAAAATGGCCGGAATTTTTTGGCCAGAATTTTTACTGAAAGGGAAATAGCCTATTGTTATCTAAAAAAGGACCCTTTTCCTTCCCTGGCAGCAAGATTTGCAGCTAAAGAAGCAGTATTCAAGGCTCTTGGTTGTGGCTTGACCGGATGTAAATGGACAGATGCAGAGGTCTTTCGAAGAGAAAATCATGCTCCGGAAATTGTTCTTGGAGGCAATCTTAGCTTAATTGCCGAAGGCTTGAAGGTTTGTAATGTGTTGATAAGCATAAGTCATGACAAGGGCAGGGCAACTGCTTTTGCCATTGCAGTTACAAGTGAGGAGGGGGTCTGGCATGAAGGTTGTTGATGCAGAGGGAATGAGAGATATTGAGGAAAGAGCAATGGGGGATTTTAATATTCCCGGGGTTGTATTGATGGAAAATGCAGGTCTTATGGTTTCTCAGGAAGCTTTGACAATTTTGAGCAGCTTACAGGGCAAGACAATAACTATTTTTGTAGGCAAGGGCAACAACGGTGGAGATGGATTTGTTGCTGCCAGGCATCTCTTCAACATGGGTGCGGATGTCAAGGTTCTGATGGTGGAGAAGCAGGATGATAGTAAGGGTGATGCGGCAATTAATCAGGAAATTTGGCGGAAGATGGGCCAGAAAATATATACAGTTACCCAAAATGAAGGTTTAAATGCCGCCAGACTTTTTTTGGTAAAAACGGACTTAGTTATTGATGCTATTTTTGGTACCGGGTTTAAAGGTACTGCAAAGGATTATATCGGGCAAATTATTGAGTCTATTAATGCCAGTGGCAAACCGGTAGTTTCTGTGGATATTCCTTCCGGGGTGGAAGCAGATAGCGGCATAGTGAATGGACCGTGTGTCAGAGCTAATATTACAGTGACCTTTGGTTTACCCAAGGTGGGTCTTTTGTTGGAGCCGGGAGCCAGCTATACGGGAGTTCTAAAGGTTGTGGACATATCTCTGCCTGGGTCGCTGTTGGCAGATAATCACATTAAGTGCAATATGATTGAGCAAAAGATGGTAAAAAGCTGGTTTCCCTTTCGGCCTGACTATTCTCATAAGGGTGATTTTGGTCGGGTATTGATTGTTGCCGGCTCAAAGGGCATGGCCGGAGCCGCCTGTCTTGCCGCAGAGGCAGCAATCAGATCAGGTGCAGGTTTAGTAAGTTTGACAGTCCCGGAAAGCATTTATGCTTCAGTAAGTGCTAAGCTAACTGAGGTTATGGTTATTCCTGTTCCGGAGACTACTGAGGGAACTTTAGCTAAAACTGCCGTGCCCCTTATTAAAAAACTGGCTGAACGAGCAGATGTGTTTGCTGTTGGTCCGGGACTGTCCAATAATCCGGAAACCATGGGAGCAGTGAGAAATCTGATTGACTTGATTCATCTTCCTCTTGTTCTTGATGCTGATGGAATTAATGCTTTTGTTGAGCATAAGGAATTATTGCATAATTTCAAGCAGCCCTTGATTGTAACCCCTCATCCCGGTGAGATGGCAAGGCTTGTAGGCTGCAGTATTGATAATATTCAAAGTAATCGCCTATCAGAGGCAAGGGATTGGTCAGAGAGACTGGGTGCAGTTTTGGTACTGAAGGGTGCTAGAACAATTATAGCCAGTCCGGATGGGACTGCCTATATAAACATCAATGGAAATCCTGGAATGGCTACAGCAGGATGTGGGGATGTTCTTACCGGTATTATAGCAGGCCTTATGGCTCAGGGAATGGACGGTATTACCTCGGCAGCTGCCGGTGTTTATCTTCATGGTGCTGCCGGTGATGAAAGTGCAAAGAGGTATGGAATGATGGGTTTAATAGCAGGAGATATTATAGATGCATTACCTAAGGTAACTCAAGTTATTGAGGTTTTATAGATATATGTGTGTACTATTAACTGTATTGCAAAGGAGTTATTTATTATGCCGGACTTGCCCGTCTGGGCTGAAATCGACCTGGCTGCTTTGGCTCACAATGTCAGGGAAATCTCGAGAATTAGCGGATCAGAGACAGAATTAATGGCAGTTGTAAAGGCAAATGCCTATGGTCATGGAGCAGTGGAGGTATCCGAAAATGTACTGGCAAATGGTGCTTCCAGACTGGCTGTAGCACGTTTGTCTGAGGGAGTGGAGCTGCGCAGAGCAGGAATTAATGTACCCATACTTATTTTGGGATATACTCCGGTGGAGCAAATAGAAGAGGCAGTAAAATATGGACTGGAACAAACGGTTTATGGTGTTGATTATGGAAAAACGCTAAATCAAAGGCTTGCTCAGCTGGGACTATTCCTGCAGGTACATATTAAGGTGGATACGGGTATGGGCAGAATAGGCATTGTTGCTGATGAGGAAAGCTCTGCAATCCAGGAAATTAAAACTATTTATTCGCTTCCTTGTTTCCGGATAACAGGCATCTTTACCCACTTTGCCTCTGCTGACAGCTATGATAAAAGCTACACTAACAGCCAATGGAGAGCCTTTAGCACACTGATGGAAAGGCTGAGCTTAGAGGGCATGGAATTTTCATATCGTCATGCTGCCAATAGTGCTGCTATTATTGATTTTCCTGAAACCAAACTGAATATTGTTAGGGCGGGGATTATTTTATATGGTCTTTATCCTTCTCAGGAGGTTTCTAAGGAAAGAATCTTATTAAAACCTGTGATGTCCTTCAAATCGAGGATTGCATATTTGAAAGAAGTACCTGCAGATTTTTCAGTCAGTTATGGTTGTACCTACAAAACAGAAACTCCTGCCTTAATTGCAACAATTCCTACAGGCTATGCTGATGGATATTCCCGAAGCCTTTCAAATAGGGCAGAGGTTTTGATCAGGGGCTATAGGGCTCCTGTAGTTGGTAGGGTCTGCATGGATCAGTTTATGGTTGATGTAAGTAATATTCCCAATGTGGAAGCCGGTGATGAGGTTGTGCTTTTCGGCAGACAGGGAAAGGCAAATCTGCCTGTTGAGGAAATAGCGGATTTGATTGGTACTATCAATTATGAGGTTGTTTGCATGGTAGCTGCCCGGGTGCCAAGAATATATTTGAACGGCAATAAATAAATAAATGGAAGGAAGTTTTTAATGGAAAGGCTGTGGGCTCCCTGGAGGTCCTCGTACATTGGAAGAGGTGCTGACTCAGGGTGTGTTTTTTGTGACTTGGCGAAGCCTGGGGAGGATGAAGAAAAATTAGTTTTATGGCGTTGGGACAAAGTTTTTGTTACTATGAATCTTTATCCCTATAATAATGGTCATTTGTTGATTATCCCCAACAGGCATGTCGGAGATATTACTCAGCTTGAGGGAGATGAGCTGCTGGAGATAGGAACTGCATCTCAAAAAGCAGTGGAACTACTTAAAAAAGCATTTAATCCAGAGGGCTTCAACCTGGGTGTGAATATGGGCAAGGTAGCCGGAGCTGGGATACCGGGGCATTTTCATGTGCATGTGGTTCCCAGATGGGGTGGAGATGCCAACTTTATGCCTATTATTGGGGAGACAAAGGTTATATCAGAGGGATTGGATCAAACCTATAAAAAATTATTATTATTGACATAGACCTTCAACAGGGGTAAATTTAACATGGTGAATTATTTAATTAGTTAATATTATCGAAGGGGTGAGACTAAGTTAAATGACAGAGGTAAATAATGAAGTGGCTGATATTAAAAAAGACAGAAAGAAATGGCTTAAGTGGCTTATAGTGGCAGGGATTTTGCTTTTTATAGCAATATTGATAGCTGTCAGAATAAACAGCAATAAATCCGGTGAAGAAATCGTAGAGGAAACCCTTCAGCCGGTAGAACTAGTCAGTGTTTTATCAAAACCCTTCGGTAATGAGGTAAAGGTGGCCGGAACAGTAACTGCCTTTACTGAGTCTAATTTAGCTTCCAAGGTAATGGGTCGGGTAATTGCAATCCATGCCAATGTAGGGGATAGAGTCCGGAAAGGACAGGCGTTGTTAACTGTTGACCAAAATGATTATATGATTGCTGTAAGACAGGCTGAGTCAGGATTGGCAATGGTACAGGCTAATACTCCCTTGGTTACTGTTGGTTATGACAATGCTAAGCTTAACTATCAGAGAACCGAAGAGCTTTTCAGGGTGGGTGCTGTTTCTCAGAGTCAGCTGGAAGCCACAAAAAGTCAGTTGGCGGCAGCTCAGAGCGCCTATGATTCAAATATTGCTCAAATCAAACAATATAAGGTAATGCTTGATAAAGCCAGATCAGATTATAATAATACAGTAATCACCTCACCAATTAACGGAGTTGTTGCTAAAAGGTCAGCTTCTGTGGGTGAAATGATCTCTCAACAGGTTCCGGTATTTACGGTTATTCAAGATGATCCTTTATTGGTCAAGGCCAATTTAACAGAGAAGCTTGTGTCAAAAATAGTTGATAATCAGCAGGTAGATATTTTTTCCGCAGCAAATGGAAAAACCTATAAGGGTGTTGTCAGGTCAATTGCACCTCAGGCAGATTCAATAACAAAGGCATATCCTGTTGAGGTAAAACTTGACGGAGTAGGTAAGGAACTGAAGCCTGGTATGGTGATTGAGCTCAGGATTATTACCGATTGGCTGGAAAATGCACTGGTTGTACCGACCTCAGTTCTATTGGACCAGGATGGCGGTGGCTATGCAGTATTTGTATTTGACAAAGGGATTGTGAAAAAACGAACAGTAACTGCCGGAATGGCCGGACAGGGATATACTCAGATTATCAGTGGTTTAAAGCAGGGAGAAAAGGTTGTTGGTCGCGGAAATTACTTGATGGTAGATGGCATGAAGGTTACTGTTGAGTCAACCAGGAAGGAAGATGCATCCGCCTGGGGGGGTGAATCTCAGTGAAGATAGCTGATTTTTCTGTTGACCGTCCTGTCGCTATCAGTATGCTGATTATTGCACTGGTTTTGTTGGGTATGGTCGCTCTGCCAAAACTTCGAGTTGATTTATATCCCGATATGAATCTGCCCTTTGTTTTGGTTTCAACTAATTATGAAGGTGCGTCTCCCGCAGAGGTAGAAAACCTTGTTACCAGACCGTTGGAAGAATCTCTGGCTACAGTCAGCGATCTTCAAGAGATAATTTCCTGGTCGGAGCCCGGTGTGTCTATGATTGGAGTGCGTCTAGAGTGGGGCAGCAACATGGACCAGGCTGCCTTAGATATTCGGGAAAAGGTAGATTTAATCAAGGGAACATTGCCTTCTGAGGTGAGAACCCCTCAGGTCTTAAAAATGGACCCCAACAGCATGCCGATTCTTTCCTACACCCTTTCAGGGTCAGATCTCTCTGAAATGAAAAGAATTTCTGAGGATGTAATAAAACCTAAAATGGAAAGAATCAGTGGTGTGGCCTCGGTAAATATTACCGGCGGACAAGAAAAAGAAATAAAGGTTGTCCTTGATGCCGGAAAGCTTCAGGCTTATGGTTTGACAACCGGTCAGATTGTCCAAGCAATTTCCTCTGACAACCTTACCGGCACAGCAGGAAGTATCATGCGGGGAAGTAATGATTTAAATCTTCGTATATTAGGGGAATATAAAAGCTTATCAGATATTGAAAACATAGCCGTGTCTATGTCGGGAGGCAATTCGATAAGCTTAAAGGATATTGCCGAGATTAAAAGTGATTATAAAAAGACTACCCAGGTCAGCTATGTAAACGGCAAACCCTCGGTGGGTCTTTCTGTTATGAAAGAAACAGGTGGAAACACAGTTCAGGTTGCCAAGCAAGTTAATGCAATGATTGTGGAGCTTCAAGATGAGCTTCCTAAGGATGTTAAGCTGGATACAGTAATGGACCAGTCTAAATTTATCAGTGATTCTATTAATTCTGTTGTAGAGCATGCTTTGGCCGGAGGAATTCTGGCAATTGTTATTCTTTATTTGTTTTTGAGAAGCTTCCGAAGTACTTTGGTAGTAGCCTTGGTAATTCCTATTTCTGTTGTGGCTACCTTCAGCATGATGTATTTTGGCGGTCAGACGATAAATCTTCTTTCCTTGGGAGGATTAGCTCTTGGTATAGGCTCTCTGGTGGATTTTTCAGTAGTTGTCCTTGAGAGCATTTATAGGCATAGGAGCACTTCGAAAAATATCGTTGAGGCTGCCAAATCCGGGACAGCAGAGGTTGCTAATGCAGTTACCGCTTCAGCGGCTTCCCAGGTTGTAGTTTTTATGCCGATTGTCTTTGTTTCAGGTTTGGCAGGGATTCTTTTTGGGCCAATGGCTTTAACGGTAAGCTTTTCTCACTTAGCAGCCTTGTTTGCCGCTCTTACTTTGGTTCCCATGATTACAACAAGAATGCTAAAGGTAAAGGAATTTGATTGTGAGGAAACAGATGACAAGTGTGGCAATTCAGTAATAGACATGCTTCATGCCCCGGCAGAAAAATTTGAAAAAAAATACCGAATTTTTGAAAAAAAATATTCATTACTTTTGAATTGGGCTTTGGAGCATAGAAAAACAGTAATCTCAAGTACAACAGGATTATTCGTAATTTCCTGCATTCTATTGGTTACAGCGGTCGGAACTGAATTTATTCCTCAGATGGATCAGGGGCAGATTGTTGTAAATGTTGAATTGCCTTCAGGTTCTCAGCTTGCGGAAACAAGCAATGTTGTATCTAGAGTTGAAAATCTTGCAACCAAAAATGAATCCATGGATTTGATTTTTTCTCAGGTGGGCAGTGGTGGAATGTTTGCCAGCTTAGGTGGTGGCAATACCAGTGTTGCCACTATACAAATGAAATTGAAGCCCAAGGACCAACGGGATGTGTCCACTGACCAAGTTATGGAAAAATTAAGAGAGGACTTGAAGCATATTCCCGGTGCAAAATTCACTGTTGCAGCTGGAGGAAATGAGATGGGAGGAGGGGGCGCTCCCATCAGTGTGAGGATTAATGGAGATGACCTGGATACTTTGAAAAATCTGGGGGATAAAATAGCAGATGAAATGAAATCAGTTCCGGGCACAAGAAATGTGTTCTCCAGCCTGGATAAAGCCAATCCTGAGCTCCAGGTGGTAATTGACAGACAAAGGGCTGCTCAGTATGGAGTTAGCGTTGGCCAGATTTTATCAGCAACCAGAGTTGCTTTCGATGGCCAGGTAGCCTCCAGAGTAAAAAGCGGTGGGGATGAAATAGATATAAGACTTATGTTCCCGGAGGGCTATCGTCAGGATATTAACAATGTTTCAGATACTATGATTAATACAGCCTCAGGAGCCAAAGTGACATTGGGAGATGTTGCCTCAGTTGAAGTAAAGCCTGCTCCGGTCAGTATTTATCGCTATAATCAAACCAGGTATGTTCAGGTTGATGCAGAGCTGTTGGGCCGGGATTTGGGTAGTGTCAACAAGGATATTCAGGCCAAGGTTGATGAATTCGATTTGCCCCCGGGCTATAATATTGAACTGGGTGGTCAGGCAAAGGATATGGCGGAATCCTTTGGTGACTTGGGAATTGCGGTAATAATGGCAATAGTTTTGGTTTATATGGTTATGGCAGCCCAGTTTGAATCACTGTTTTTCCCCTTTGTTATTATGTTCTCAATTCCCCCGACGATTATCGGTGTGGCAGTTGGACTTTTACTTACAGGTTATCACCTGAGTGTTACAGCATTTATCGGCTATATTATGCTGGTGGGAATAGTAGTGAATAATGCAATTGTTCTTCTTGACTATGTTAATACACTTAGAAAGAGAGGCTACAGCAGGGATGATGCTTTGAGAAAGGCAGGTCCTGTGAGGCTTAGGCCTATTTTGATGACTACCCTGGCAACTGTTTTGGCCTTGCTTCCCTTGGCCTTTGGTACTGGGGAGGGAGCAGAAGGACAGGGTCCCATGGCGGTTGTGGTAGCCTTTGGTCTTACCTTTTCTACAGTGGTTACCCTGGTATTAATTCCAGTTATGTACACTCTTGTAGATGATTTAAGCAAAAAATTTATTAAAAGAATTTCCTTAATATTTAACAGTAGCAGAATTGCTAAAGAATAAAATATTTACCCGACAACAATATTACTTTTAAAAGTAATATTGTTGTTTATATTTCTAAAGGGAAATAGGGTATTGATGTTGAATATAACACTTGGAATTAAAGTGAGTTTTTTAAAATAAATCTGAATGGAACAAAGGGAGGAATAAAATTTGTTACAGCTTCCCAAGCTAAAAATCGGTGATTTAACTCCCCTATTTCCTATTGTCCAAGGTGGTATGGCTGTAAGAGTATCTACCGCACCTCTGGCTGCTGCAGTTGCTGAGGCAGGAGGAGTTGGTGTGATTGGTGCTACCGGTATGGAGATAGAAGAATTGAGGATGGAAATCAGAGAGGCAAAAAGGCTTAGTAAGGGCATTGTCGGAGTAAACATAATGTTCGCCATAAGAGAATTCGCTGAAATGGTCAAGGTAGCAATGGAAGAGAAGGTTGATGCAATTTTTACCGGTGCAGGATTCTCAAGGGATATTTTTAAATGGGGCAGAGAATTCGGAGTACCTATAGTGTCAATTGTATCCTCTGTAAGGGTGGCTTTGCTGGCAGAAAAATTTGGCGCAGCGGCAATAGTAGTTGAGGGGACTGAAGCCGGAGGACATCTCGGAACTGATAAGCCTCTGTTTGAGATTTTGCCGGGTATCCGGGAGGCTGTTAAATTGCCGGTGATTGCTGCCGGTGGTATTGTTAATGGTAAAGGCATTGCAAATGCCTTTAAGCTTGGAGCTGACGGGGTCCAGATGGGAACCAGATTTGTTTTGAGCAAGGAATGTACAGTTGCTGATTCCTTTAAGGACATGTATCTAAAGGCAAAGCCCGAGGATGTTACCTTGATAAGCAGCCCTGTTGGTATGCCTGGCAGAGCACTTAGAAGCGAGTTTGTTGACAGGCTGCTTGCCGGCAATCCCGAACCTCCTGAATATTGTGATTCCTGCCTTAAAAATTGCAGTCAGCAGTATTGTATTCTCAATGCACTAGAGAAGGCGAGGCTGGGCAATATTGATGAGGGAGTAGTTTTTTCAGGTAAAAATGTTTACATGATTAAGGAAATTTTGTCGGTAAAAGAAATTTTCAACAATCTGATTGCAGAGCTTAATTGCATAATGAGCAATCCAAAGGCAGTATAAACAGAGAGTAAACATAATCAG
>JAAXTT010000130.1 GCA_013336365.1 Peptococcaceae bacterium | reverse complement strand
CCTTTTATAACATCCCCACATATAGTACCAGAAAAGTCTACCTCAACCTACCGATCTGTAAGATTAATATTAACAAGCAGGATTATTCCAAATAATTATACTGTCCAGCTTGGCCTATTATATTGACAGATTTCCTCTGTCTCCTTAATAACGATTTTTTCAATTAGCATCATAATACCTTTAAGAAATTCATCTGTTTTCGTCTACCTATGAAAAATATAAAACTGTTGAATCATGAGTCAACAGTTTTATATTGATTTATTTTTTATTTGACTATCAAATAAATTATCAAATTGGATTATTATTTTGTTTCCCTGACAATCCCTTTACAATCCGCTACTGTCAAACTAGATTATTTTGCGTCATATTTACACAGAGGTAAAAATAGCAAAATCCTTGATATTAAAGACTCACATGATATTTTGCCTTATTGGGTAGACCTGAGATTCCAAACTTCTAATCCGTAGGCCAGGGGTTCGAATCCCTTCTGGGACACCAAATCATGACCACCCGTAAAACGGGTGGTCATGATTTAATGCTATGCAATTTTCTGGGTTTCAGACTTTTATCTGATGAAATTCGTGAATATACGATCTTCTTTCTCCGGTAAGGGGATGCCGGCTTTGCTTCCGGCCTCTTTACACTTTAAAAACCAGGCCATATTCCTTGCCAGCACTCGCATGGTTTGTAAACCTTCAATATCTTCCTTTACATCCTCGGGTTTGGCACCATGAACCATATTCCAATAAAAGGATGAAATTATAGGCATTTCCGAAATGGTAAAATATTTATTGAGCTGGTCAAAGGTGGCCGTGGTTCCTGCCCTTCTTGCTGAAACAACTGCTGCTGCCGGTTTTAGAGAAAATGATTTCCTGCCTGAGCATGCTTCTGTGTAAAATACCCGGTCCATAAAGGAAGTAATGGCACCACCTGCAGCTGCATAGTGAACCGGAGAACCGAAAACAAAACCATCAGCATCTTTCGCAAGCTCAAGGAAATCATTTACACAGTCAGAGAAAACACAATACCCGGTTTTTACACAATTATAACAGGCTATACAACCGGCTATGGGCTTTGTCCCAACCTGAAAAATCTCCGTTTCTATTCCCTCCAGGTTAAGGGTTTTTGACACTTCCTCCAGAGCAGTATAAGTACAGCCATTTGCATGAGGACTTCCATTTACCAATAATACCTTCATAGTGTGTATCTCCTTTGTATTTTATTTTTTAATCAGTGTTGCTAAAACTATAACACCTAAAGTAAGCTCT
Source organism: Peptococcaceae bacterium (assembly GCA_013336365.1). GTDB lineage: Bacteria > Bacillota > Desulfotomaculia > Desulfotomaculales > Desulfocucumaceae > JAAXTT01. Next base: position 3,053 of record JAAXTT010000130.1, on the reverse strand, counting down.
AAGTCAAGTAATTATCAAACTGGTTTTTAGGTGATTTTACTGCTTACCGAGCTTCCTTGATGAGTTTTTCTGATAATAACCTGCCGATCAATTCGCTCCCTCAGCTCACCTACATGGGAGATAATGCCCACCAGCCGATTGCCGGCAGTCAGACCTGCCAAGGTTTGGATAGCTTGCTCCAGTGACTCTGAATCCAAAGCGCCGAAGCCTTCGTCAATAAATAAGGTGTCAATTTCTACGCCACCGGCATGGCTTTGAATTACATCTGAAAGGCCAAGTGCCAGAGAAAGGGAGGCTTTAAAGGATTCACCGCCGGAGAGGGATTTTACCGACCGAACCCTTCCGGTATAATGGTCAAGTACATCGATTTCCAATCCGGTTTGAGAACGGATATCTGCCCCATCAGCCCGGTGCAACAGTTCATAGCGGCTATTTGTCATAACCCTTAGGCGTTTGTTGGCCTCAGTAAGGACCCGGAGGAAATAGGCTGCCTGTACATATTGTTCAAAGGCTAATTTTTGTTTTCCGACCAGTTCACCATTAGCAGTTTTAGAAAGATTGTTGAGCAAAAGATACTCTCTTTGTAAGGAGGAAAAATCTATCCAAGCTTTACCAAGAGCCTTTTCAATAGGCTCATTGGTACCCAGGCGTAATAGATGCCTCCTTATCACTTCATCCAGCTCTAGCTTTTCCCGGTCCAGTTGTTGCTTTCTTGCTTCCAATTCAGCGATATCCTGTTTTTCTTTTCCTGCCGTCTCCCTTAAAAGTCGCTGGAAATCCTGCTCAACAGCCTTTACTGAGTCCTGATACTCCTGAAGGGAAATTTTCAGGGCATCAATTTCTGACTGGAGCTTTATTGCCTTGTGATAGCTATCTTCATCCCCAAAACCACACTCAGCAAGTTTTTCTAAATACACTAAATGAGCCTGATTCTTTAATTCCTCTGCTTGGAGGTATCTTGTTTTTTGGTCACTTAGCAAAGCTAAATCACTATTCACCTTGGTCTGAAGAATATGAAAGGCCGATTCTGCTTGCTGCAATGCCTCTTTTAATTCAACAAGCTCAAGCTTCCCTTTTTCAATAGCCGTCAATGCCTTGTGGCGATCCTCATAATCCAGTGACACTTGAAGGCTTTTCAGCTCTCCGGTTTTAGAGGCTATATCAGAAAGCATATTGTCCTTTACTTGTATTTGGCTGATTATCAAAGCTTCGTTGTCAACGATATCCCTTTCCAGGGAGATAAGCTGTTCCTTGCCTTGTGCTTTTTTCTTAGCCTGACCTTTTAACTCTGAGGATTGAGCATGATTTCTTTCTTTATTTTGCAGACAGTCAACCAGAGCTTCTTTAATCAGTTCCGGTAATTGGATCAACAGGATGTCTTTTTCGACCTTAGGAAAGTGGCTACTGCTTAGATTATCCAGCTGTTCTTTCATCTGCCTAATCTCTGCCAGTCTTACAGCAATATTTTCACTGAGCTGCTGCAGCTCTTGACGAGAAAGCTCTGCTTTATGCTTAAGCTTATGCAGCTCTGCTTCACTGGGAGCATCAACAGACGATTGGGCTTTACAGGGGTGAACAGCGGAGCCGCATACCGGACAAGGCTTTCCATCCTGCAGCTCTCGAGCCATAAGACCTGCCTGTCCGCGGAAGAAAGCCTGCTCTTTTTCTGTATAAACGCTGTTATCTGAATTAAAGGAGGCTTCTGCTTTAGAAAAGCTACTTTGCAACCTATCCCTTTCATCCTCCATAGCCATGAGCTTATCGTGAGAACTTTTTAAATTCTCTAGCTCCGTCTGTAAGGAAAAAATCCGATTTGACTCCTGCTCACAGTCAGCCATCTTCAATTCCAAATCGTCTAACTGCTCTAACTCTTCACTTATTTTCTTTTTACTGAAAATTAGAGTTGTTTTCTGCTGCTGGAGTACTTCAAGCTCAGCCAACACTTTCGCCTGCATTGCTGAAAGCTGATTCAGTGCCTCCTTTACCTCTTCAGCCAGATCGTACTGGGGCAGCATTTTGGCAATCCGGTCTATTGCAGAAGTAATAATTTCACGTTCCGGCGCTTTTTCCTTCTCCAGCTGATAGGTCTCCTGCACCGCTTTTAGCTTCTCTGTCGATATTTCTATTTGTCTCTCTAGGTCCGCAATGCCTTGTAATAAGTCCTGCTCAGCCTTCTGCTCTCGGAGGAAGTCCTTCTCCAGGGGAAAAACCTTATATAATGCTTGCTCTGCACCTTGAAGTATTTCCTTCTGTCGTTTGTGCTCAGCCAAACCTTCAGATAGAATGTTCTTCTTCTCCTGGGCTGCCTCCAAGCTACTAAATAGCTGGTTGATTGCTTGAGCTTGAGTCAATTTGGCAATTTCCCCGGCCAGGGTCCTATCCAGGGTTTCCAATTGTTGTTTTTGCTTGTCAAGGTAAGCATTGTCAGCAATAATACTTGCTTGCAGTTGGGAATAGATTTCCTCTGTACTGTATATGGTTGCGTTTTCCAGCTTAATAGAAAGCTGTTGCCCCCCCTCATCCTCAGAGCAAGATATCCCGTTTAAATATTGAATAATACTTTTCTCAGTATCATCACATCGCCTTTTTGCATCCCGTTCCAGGTCCTTTAACAGGCGTTGAGCCGTCTGGTATAGCTCAGTGCCAAAAACCCGGCGAAAAATTTCCCCCCGCTCCTTGCTGTCTGCAAGCAAAAGCTGCAGGAATTCCCCTTGGGCAATCATGCCGATCTGTTTAAACTGTTTGTAATTAATTCCTAAAAGCTCGATAATTTTTCCGGCAACATCTCGAAAACCGGTGATTATATCCCCATCAGGCAATTTCAGAACCGCGTCGGCATTTTCTGTTGTCACTCCCTCCCCGCTTTTTTTCGGACGCTCATATCGGGGGTTCCTGGTGAGAGAATAGACCTTAGCTTTATGAGAAAAAATAAGTTCAACATAGGTTTTGGTCCCGGGATCAGAAAAATCACTGCGCAGGGTATCCACAGTTCTGGTGGAACCACTTGCTTCCCCATACAATTTTTGATGCCATAGCCTTTGCCTTGTATGGGG
>JAAXTT010000129.1 GCA_013336365.1 Peptococcaceae bacterium | reverse complement strand
CTACCAGCCCCTTCACCGGAGGGGCCTTGCTTGGTGATCGGATAAGAATGCAGGATCATTTTCTGGATGACAGGGTATTTATAAGAAGTATGGGAACCAGGGGCAGTTTAGGCGGCTTGGCCCGGAATACAAAGGATGCTGTTAAGGCCCTTGATGCCTTTGGCTTTGATTGGATTATTGTAGAAACTGTCGGTGTAGGACAGGCCGAATTAGATATAATTGATATTTCAGATAGCACAATGGTAGTACTTACCCCTGGTGCCGGTGACTCAATTCAAACAATTAAGGCCGGAATCATGGAGATTGCGGATATTTTTGTCGTAAATAAGTGCGATCTACCCGGTGCCCACAAGGTAGCCTCGGAAATTGACCAAATGCTGGAGCAACAGGATGAGTATACTGAGTGGAGAATACCTGTTATACAGGTTTCTGCTCAGGATAATCAGGGCATAGATGAGCTTATGTTTTTATTAAAAAAGCATAAAACCCACCTTCAAGGGAGCAAATTTTTCGCAAGCAAAAGGGAAGAACGAACAAAGAAGGAGATTTTAGATATTGTCAACAATCGTTGGCAAAGACTGGTTGAATTTCAGATAAATCAACGAACCTTAGATGGAATATTGGGTAACGTAGCCGATAAATCAATGGATCCATATACCGCTGCCGAGAAAATAATTAAGGAAGTTATTGCAAGTTTTGACAAAGAGTCTTTCATCTGGCCGGATAAATAGACATTCTTATTTGGATTACGACTTTTTATAATCTGAAATTAGTGCTATTATATACTTGGTGAAACAACTTGGAGGATAAATATGAAATGGGAAAATTTCCCCATAGCCAGTGCCGGATGGGGTTATCTTTTATTTTTGGGTATTGCAACTGCCATATTATTCTTTATATATTGGCCGTTAAGTACGCTTACCGGAGTATTTTTTATTTTTGTGGCATTTTTTTTCAGAAATCCGGTTAGGATTATTCCACCGGATAAAAGTTTAATTACTTCCCCCGCCGATGGTGTGGTAATGAGTGTGACCAGTGTTGATGAAAATTTATTTATTCATGGTCCGGTAAAAAAGGTAAATATTTTTCTTTCGGTTTTCAATGTGCATATTAATCGTTCTCCGATAGCAGGAGAGGTAAAATATATTAATTATGTGGCAGGAAAATTCCTGCCTGCTTTTAAAAGTCATGCTTCAGAAATTAATGAGAGAAATTATGTGGGGATTGAATCAGACAGATATAAGGTACTTGTATGTCAGATAACAGGCTTTATTGCTCGGAGGATTGTGTGTTATGTCAATGAGACGACAAAACTGGACAAAGGGCAAAGGTTTGGACTAATAAAATTTGGTAGCTGCACAGAAGTTTTTTTACCGGAGGAAACAGAGATAATGGTTAATCCCGGTGACAAGGTCAAGGGCGGAGAAACAGTAATTGGGAGGTTCCCTAATGGTGGTTATTAACAAAAAGGTTCCTAATATTCTAACAGGTGCAAACCTGGCTATCGGTATGCTTTCGATAGTTTATGCCATCCAAGACAAGTATGTTTTGGGAGCGATTTTGATATTACTTGCGGCACTTTTGGATCGCTTTGATGGGAAAATAGCCAGGAAAATAGGTGCCAGTTCAGAGTTTGGCAAGGAATTGGATTCTTTGGCAGATTTGGTTTCATTTGGGGTGGCACCGGCAATAATCATTTATTTATTCAAGCTGGATTCCTTGGGAATTGTCGGGATAGTAATAATGATAATATTTGCCCTTAGTGGTGCTCTTCGTCTGGCAAGATTTAACATCTTAAATATTAGTGGTCATTTTTTGGGGGTACCTATTACAATAGCCGGTTCCCTAGTTGCCTTTATGGTATTGCTGGGAAGCGGAACTAACTCTTTTATTGATGCATTTTTAGTCTTACTGTTATCCTGGATGATGCTAAGCTCGATAAAAATACCCAAGATTTAGGACCTGTTAAATATAACCAAAAAATTCCATATATTTAGGCAATAAACTTCAAGGGACAGGCAATAAACCTGTTCCTTTATTTATAATAAAACATTACAGGTTTGTGCTATTATTATAATACTTTGACTTTATCCATGAAGTGGAGGAAAAATAATATGAAGGACCAGGTTCTATCCTATAAAATTGATGACAGATTATATATAAATATAACCAATCGTTGCACCTGTGACTGTGTTTTTTGCATAAGGAATACTGAAAAGGGTGTGGGCTACGATCTTTGGCTTGAAAGGGAACCAAGCGGAAAAGAGATTATTGCAGCCCTGGGCGATTTGAGAAATTATAGAGAAATTATTTTTTGTGGCTATGGGGAGCCTCTGATTCGTTTGGATATTGTAAAAGAGGTGGCGGCATATATTAAAGAAAATACTAAAATTCCTGTAAGAATAAACACAAATGGGCACTCTGATTTAATTAATGGTTCAGATAGCATTTCATCCCTGAAGGGACTTGTGGACAGAATAAGCATCAGTCTAAATGCAGATAATAGAGAAAGCTATCAAAAGCTATGTAATTCTATATATGGTTTGGATTCCTTTGATGAGGTCATAAAGTTTACTAAAAGCTGTCAGGGTATTATTCCGGAAATAACTTTATCGGTTGTTGATTGGCCGGGGATAGATATAGAAAAATGTCGAAAATTGGCTGAGGATTTGGGAGTTGATTTCCGAATAAGAAAGCTTGCCCCTTAAGGGTTTTATGACAGGAGGAGTAGTATTGTCTGAATACCTATCCTATCTTACTAATAATGCATTGTTTTCTTTTTTGAGTGATCAGCAGCTTTCGGAAATTGATCAGCTTATCGTAGAAAGAATTTATAAAAAAGGTAGAATTATTTTTCTTGAGGGTGAAAAGGGTGAAGCAGTCTATCTGCTTAGAACAGGCAGGGTTAAGATTTCCACTCAGGCTGAAGACGGCAGGGAACAGATTCTCCATTTTATTCATCCGGGTGAGATATTTGGCGAGGTAGTGCTTTATGATGGGGGATCATATCCTGCAAGCTCAGAGGCAGTAGAGGACTCAAGGGTTGGTATGATAAGAAATATAGATATGGATAAATTAACCCTGTCTAATCCGGGAATAGCTTTGGCTATGTTGAAAATATTATCAAAAAGATTGAGAAATGCTCAGAGACAAATTAATGAGCTTGCCCTACTGGATACATCAAGGCGCCTGGTGAGTATGCTGTTATATCTTGCGGCAGAGCAGGGAATACCCGGTGATGAAGGGATGATTATTGACATATCTCTTACCAATCAGGATATTGCTAATATGATCGGAACCTCCAGAGAAACCGCAAACAGAATACTCAGTGACCTGCGAAAACAGCAAGCAATTTTATTAAAGAATAAGCAAATTATTATTATAGATATGAATAGATTGAAGTCCTGGTTATAATCAATGAAATACCGATTATTTTTTTGATTAATATTTGGAGGGTCGAAAATTGTTTAAATTAACAGTAAAAAAGGATTTTGCTGCAGCACATAAGCTGGATAATTATCAGGGCAGCTGTGCATTTCTGCATGGTCACACCTGGCTGGTAGAGGCAACAGTTTGCGGTGAAGAGCTTGATGATTGTGGGATGCTTATAGATTTCAAAATACTGAAATCTATGCTGGGAGATATTATTAAACCCTTCGATCACAGCTACCTTAATGACTTGGAAATTTTTAATCACAATCAGATAAAAATTAATCCTACTGCTGAAAATCTGGCACATTACATATTTCAGGAAATGAAAAGACAGCTGATCGGTACCTATCCTAAAACCAGGATATTAGCAGTAATGGTCTGTGAATCTCCGGAAGCATCAGCTGTTTATCAGGAGGCATAGAAAATAGCCATGTCCAGCATTGTATTGCTTTCCGGCGGGCTTGATTCAACAGTATCCTTGAGTCAGGCATTAAGGGAGGGTGAAGTAAAGCTGTGTATTACCTTTAACTATGGCCAAAGAGCCGCATTAAAGGAAATAGAGGCTGCAGAAAATATAGCGGCCTTTTACAAATTGAAGCATAAAACAATAAGGCTGCCATTTCTTGAAGAAATCACCGACACCTCTCTTGTTAATATAAAATCTGATGTGCCTGAACCCTCATTGGAGGAACTGGAACAGCAGGATAAAATAATTGAGTCAACAAAAAATGTTTGGGTACCTAATAGGAACGGACTCTTTATAAATATTGCCGCAGCCTTTGCTGAGGCAATAAACAGCAGCAGGGTGATTACCGGCTTTAATCTGGAAGAAGCAAAGGCATTTCCTGACAATAGCCGAGAATTTTTGATATCCTGTAACAAAGCCTTAATGTTCTCGACCTTAA
>JAAXTT010000128.1 GCA_013336365.1 Peptococcaceae bacterium | reverse complement strand
GCAAAACCAGCCAAAATACCGTTTTCTGAAGCCTCTTTCACTCCGGCGTCAATTGCGGGAATATATTCCTTAGGAATAGATCCACCAATAGTTTTGTTTACAAACTGGTATCCTGAGCCGGGTTCCAAGGGCTCAATTTCCAAGACACAATGTCCGTATTGACCACGTCCACCGGACTGACGTACAAATTTACCTTCTGCCTTGGCCTTGGCCTTAACAGTTTCCTTATAAGACACTTGAGGCTTTCCGACATTGGCCTCCACCTTGAACTCTCTTACCAGACGGTCAACAATGATCTCAAGATGCAATTCTCCCATGCCTGAAATAATCGTTTGCCCAGTTTCCGGATCAGTATACATTCTAAAAGTAGGATCCTCTTCTGAAAGCTTCATTAAGGCAATACCCATCTTGTCCTGGTCAGCTTTTGTCTTCGGCTCGATTGCCACATCGATAACAGGATCCGGGAATTCCATTGACTCAAGAATAATCGGGTTTTTCTCATCGCAAAGAGTATCACCTGTTCCGGTATCCTTAAGGCCAACTGCAGCAGCAATATCTCCTGCGTAAACCTCAGCAATTTCCTCCCTGGTATTGGCATGCATCCTAAGAATTCTGCCTACTCTTTCCCTCTTGTCCTTTGTTGAGTTATAAACATAAGATCCAGAGGTTAGCTTGCCAGAATAGCTTCTGAAATATGTAAGCTTACCTACATATGGGTCAGTCATAATTTTGAAAGCTAGGGCTGAGAAAGGCTGATCATCTGAAGCAATTCTCTTGTCAATTTCCTCAGTATGAGGATTTATTCCAGAGATTGACTCTACGTCAGTAGGTGCCGGCAAATAATCAACAATTGCATCAAGCAAGGGCTGTACTCCCTTATTTTTGAAAGAAGAACCACAAATTACAGGGATTATCTTAACTGATAGTGAAGCCTTTCTGACTCCAAGCTTAATCTCATCCACTGTAAGCTCTTCACCTTCAAGATACTTCATCATCAGCACATCATCAGCTTCTGCTACTGCTTCCACAAGCTTTTCCCTGTATTCATTAACCAGTTCCTGCATATCCTCTGGGATTGCCACCTCTTCAGTAACCGTTCCCATTTCATCGCTATAAATCAATGCTTTCTTTTCAATCAAATCCACTATCCCGGCAAAGTTCTCTTCACTGCCAATGGGCAATTGAAGCGCTACCGGATTAGCACCAAGTCTATCCCTAATCATGCTTAAGCCACGGAAAAAATCTGCACCCATACGATCCATCTTATTTACATAAGCAATCCTGGGAACACCATATTTATCAGCCTGCCTCCAAACCGTTTCCGACTGAGGCTCAACACCACCTACAGAACAAAAAACCGCTACCGCTCCATCAAGCACCCTGAGAGAGCGTTCCACCTCCATGGTAAAGTCCACGTGCCCGGGCGTATCTATGATATTAATACAATGATCCCGCCACTCACATGTGGTAGCAGCAGAGGTAATAGTAATCCCCCGCTCCTGCTCCTGCACCATCCAGTCCATGGTGGCTGCTCCATCATGGACCTCTCCGATTTTGTGCAGTCTACCGGTGTAATAAAGAATACGCTCTGTTGTGGTGGTCTTTCCGGCATCTATATGAGCCATGATTCCAATATTACGTGTTTTTTCCAAAGGAAATTTTCGTGCCATGAGAGATCACCCCACTTACCATCTGTAGTGTGCAAAAGCCTTATTTGCCTCTGCCATTTTATGTGTATCCTCTTTTTTCTTAACGGTAGCTCCGGTGTTATTGTTAGCATCTAAAATCTCAGCAGCTAACTTCTCTTCCATAGATCTGCCGCTTCTTGCTCTGGCATAAGTTGTCAGCCAACGAATCCCCAAGGTTTGTCTGCGGTCAGCCCGCACCTCAATAGGAACCTGATAGTTTGCGCCACCAACCCTGCGTGCTTTTACTTCAAGCACAGGCATTATGTTTTTCAGCGCCTGCTCGAATGCTTCCAAAGCCGGTTTGCCACTTTTTTCCTCAACAATAGCCAAAGCATCATAAACTATCTTTTCTGCTATGCTTTTTTTACCGTCAAGCATAACCTGATTAATAAGCTTAGTGATAACTTTATTGCCATATATGGGATCATTTACCACTTCAATTTTCTTAACATTTCCTTTTCTAGGCATGTTTCTCCCCCCTTTTCAAAGGAAGTCAATGATATTTAAAAGCTATTTTTTAGCTCTTTTAGTACCATATTTGGAACGTCCGCGTTTTCTGTTCTGAACACCCGCAGAGTCCAACGCTCCCCTAACTATGTGATACCTTACACCTGGCAAATCCTTCACCCTGCCTCCACGCACTAGAACAACCGAGTGCTCTTGCAGGTTATGACCTATTCCGCCAATATAGGAAGTTATTTCTATTCCGTTTGTAAGACGAACCCTTGCCACCTTACGCAAAGCTGAGTTAGGCTTTTTAGGAGTCGTTGTGTATACTCTTGTGCATACACCCCTCCTCTGGGGACACTCTTTCAAGGCCGGAGCAGAAGATTTTCTTACTATCTCTTCTCTTCCCTTGCGGATAAGCTGATTAATGGTAGGCACCCCAATACACCTCCTTCCTTTAAAAACAGGATGTTACAGACTGAAACCAACCTAATGCCTAATCGGTTCAATGCGCATTGCGCAAATCATTGCTCAATAACAGCGGCGGCGGCACAACCCACATCTATCCCACATGCTCTTCCAAGAACAAGCATGTTTTCTGCATAAACTATTGGCACAGACTTATCTGTACAAATCTGTATAATTGGGTCAACAACTCTTTTTTCGGCATCTTTAGCTAAAAAAACTGTTTTGACCTGATGACGGGCTAATAATTTCAAGGTTTGCTTAGAACCCACAGCCTTTTTACGAGCTTTACTCAAGCTCTCCAAGGGCATGAATGCATACCCCCCAATATAGACACTCGTTTATATTATCATTCGAAATAAACATTGTCAACAAAATATAACGCACCCGGCTATAAAATAATATCATAGTCTGCTATAACATTAATTATAATCTTCATTTCCCAGAAAGCTGTTTTCTCCTGACAAAGACTTATCTATCTGCTTGATTTCTTTAGGCAAAATTGGTATGGATCCATCAAGAACCTCAATATTGCTATATCTGCTCATCCCTGTTCCGGCAGGAACCAGTTTGCCAATAATTACATTTTCCTTTAATCCCAGCAATGAATCAGTTTTCCCCTTTATAGCAGCTTCAGTAAGAACCCTGGTGGTTTCCTGGAATGACGCTGCTGACAGGAAGGAATCTGTTGCCAGTGATGCTTTGGTAATTCCCAGCAAAACCTGCTTTCCTGACGCCGGCTCTCCACCTTCATCTATTATACGGTCATTCTCTTTTTTGAGAGAAAATACATCAATCAAACCCCCGGGCAAAAGATCGGTGTCACCCTGCTCCTCTATCTTGACCTTTCTCAGCATCTGCCTAATCATAACCTCAATATGCTTATCATCAATGTCAACACCCTGCAGGCGATAAACTCTCTGTACCTCTTGTAGCAAATATACCTGAACCCCTGTTGGCCCTTTAATCTTTAATAATTCATGGGGGTTCATTGATCCCTCTGTTAATCCATCTCCTGCTTCTACCCGTTCACCATCTTTTTTACCGAGGCGAGCACCATATGGAACCGGATAGGTTTCCCTTTCTCCCTCGTAGCCAATAACCTCGATTTCCCTGCGGCCCTTAATCTCTCTTACTTCAACAACACCATCAAACTCGGCAATTACTGCTTGACCCTTTGGTTTACGGGCTTCAAACAGCTCCTCAACTCTTGGCAGACCCTGAGTAATATCATCCCCAGCAACACCTCCGGTATGGAAGGTACGCATAGTCAGCTGGGTTCCCGGCTCTCCAATGGACTGAGCAGCGATAATTCCAACTGCTTCACCGATATCTACCATCTGTCCGTTGGCAAGGTTTCTTCCATAACAGCGTTTGCATACTCCAAACTGAGATTTGCAGGTAAGAACAGAACGGATTCTTACACTATTTATACCTGACTTTGCAATATCTATAGCCTGCTTGTTGGTCAGGATATCTCCTCTGTCAGCCAACAGTTCACCGGTTTCAGGATGTAAAATATCCTCAAAAACTTCCCGACCCATTATTCTATCCTCAAGAACCTCGATAACCTCATTGCCATCCTTTATTTCAAAAACCTCAATACCTTCCTCAGTCCCACAGTCATCCTCCCGGACAATAACATCCTGTGCAACATCTACCAGCCTACGGGTTAGATATCCTGAATCTGCTGTTCTGAGTGCAGTATCGGCAAGTCCCTTTCTTGCACCGTGAGTGGAAATAAAGTACTCTAAA
>JAAXTT010000033.1 GCA_013336365.1 Peptococcaceae bacterium | reverse complement strand
GGAAAGGGCATCTTTTAGCTGGCTTTCAGATAGTTGATTTAATTCACCTCTAAACAGCGCTTCGCCAATCTTTTTAGCTGAAGCAGCCTCCTCAGCGCCATGTACCATGACTGTCATTTCATGGGCCAGCTTTTGCTGAGCCTCTCTTTTTTCCGGAGCAGTATCTACTGCATTTTCCAGAAGATTGATTGCTTCCCGGTCTAGGAAAGTAAAGTACTTAATAAATCTAATTACATCTTGGTCAGTAACATTAATCCAGAACTGATAGAATTGATAGGGTGAGGTTTTTTTACTATCCAGCCAGATTGCACCTGCCTCAGTTTTGCCAAATTTTTTCCCCTCTGAGGTTGTGATTAGAGGAAATGTAAGTGCATAGGCAGTTTTTTGCATGGTTCTTCTAATCAGCTCTATTCCGGAGGTTATGTTGCCCCATTGGTCACTGCCTCCGATTTGGAGCTTACAGTCATGATTTTTATTAAGGTAATAAAAATCATAGGATTGGAGAATCATATAACTGAACTCGGTATATGATATTCCAACCTCCTTATTTTCGATTCTTGATTTTACTGAATCCTTGGCCAGCATGGAATTAATTGAGAAATGCTTACCAATGTCCCGTAAATACTCAATGACATTTATTTTTGAAATCCAGTCATAGTTGTTGAGGAGGAGAGCCGGATTGGTTTCTGACTCAAAATCGAGAAAGCGTGATAATTGTTCCTTTATCTTAATTAAATAACTGTCCACCAGCTCTTTGGAGTTTAAATTGCGTTCCACCGATTTTCCACTGGGGTCTCCAATTAAACCTGTAGCACCCCCTGCAAGAGCAATGGGTTTATGGCCGGCCAGCTGAAAACGCTGTAATCCCAATAAAGGCAGTAAATGTCCAATGTGAAGACTGTCAGCTGTTGGGTCAAAACCACAGTAAATGGTTACAGATTCATTATTCAGCAATTCCCGGATACCTTCCGGGTCAGACATATCATTAACCAGACCGCGATATTTTAATTCATCTAAAAAATCCATTTTTATAACCTCACTGATCCAATTTTATGTAAAAAATCACATCATAAATATATATTCCTTTTTTTGCAGTGTCAAGTTTGCTAAAGTAAAAGATAAGACATCTTATTTGCCGAAAAAAACTATTGATTCAATAATTTTGCAATCGGATTAAATTTTAATTAGGGCATTTATTGGCTGATCTACGAATTTATCAGAAAAGAAGGTTAGCAGGTATGAGTTGGTTGGAAAAACTGGGAAATTTTCTATCTGATTTCAATCCTCCGACATATGGTGCAGGCTTCAGAAAGTCGGGTGTCGGAATTTCAAATCATAGAAATCTTATTACCCTTGACGGAGAGAGTGTGTATTTCTTTCAATTAGGGAATAGTGAGGCTGAAAAATATCTTGAGGATATTACTTTCCTGAATGGTAAAATAGGCTGGCTGGCCTATCTTGTTCAAGAGGTTTTTTATCGGGAAGAGGTAGCAGAGGAGCTTTATAATGCATTATTTGATGCCTTGTATGGGGGAGCTCTGGAGGCACCAAAATATTTATCAAAAGAGATAATTTTTCAATGGCTTGATGAAATATCGCCACAGGTGGAAATTCTTGTAAAGTTATTACTATTAAAGAGGTAGCCGTGCTTATTGGTTTTTCTAAGAATATCTGTTCCAGACAATTTCAGGCAAACCGGCCAGGCTTTTCTCTCTGTTGATTGAGTCAAATTCAATCAGTCTTTTAATAACAGGGTTGACCAGCAATATTTGCCAGACCTTAGCAATTATATCTATGAATTCTTCTTCTAAAGGGATTTTTTCTTCAATAAGGGGACATTTATATGGTAGCTCAGCTGGTTCATTAATAATAATCAATTCTCCATCCCTGAGCAGATGGGCAGTCAAAGGAAAGAAGCGACAGGCTAGAGGTCTTTCCTCTCTTGGACATGGCTCCTTGCACTTTATAAAATAAACCGGATTGGTCCATTCCTCAGGAAAATCATATTCTTTGGGATTATGGGTCTCAATTGTATACCATTGTGTTGTTTTCAGAAACAGAATTTCCTCACCAGGAAAAAGATATACACCCAGACTATTATCCTTATCAGGCTTACAGCAAATTTTCCCACATACAAGTCCACAGTCCTCTTTTTGAGGAGTTATATGGTTGGTCAGCCGGTAAAGAAATCTGTAATCGGTTATCATTGAATTTTTCAATGGTGTCGTCTCCTATCGGGACTGGTTTATAGAATGTAAATGTTCCAATGAGCAAATGCGGTTTTTGACTATTTTTGTCACCGAGGTGAAAAAATCCTCAAAATCATCTTTTACTATTTCAGAAGCTTCTAGAATCAGCTGGCCAACTTCAGGTATTTTAACCCGGATATTATGCTTATCCAGCATCTGATCATTATATTTAATAGCCAGACTTTGGCAGGTTGATTTGCTCGAGTCAACCACCTCGGGAAATTTTTTAATTCTTGCCATAAACGGGTTAGAATCAAGAGAATAAAATACCCCCATTTTTTCTGCTATATCAGAGATTAAAGAATGATTTTCGAAGGCACTGCCAATTATTTTACCATAATCTCCGGAAGTGCTGATCAATAGCTCTATTCCCATCTCAATTATGTTATGAGCTTTCCACCAACCCATTCCCGGTGGGATATTACAGGCGTAAACAGTATCCTCAACCAATGGTCGTGCTTTTTCAAAGCAATAGCCTTTTTCATAAGGCGGATGCAATTCATCGCTGTAATAGTCCAGACCATCAGGGTTGACTCCGTGAGTAATATTGGCCAGGGCAAAATCAACAAGCCTGTTGTCTCGACTTAAAAATTCCAGCATTTCAATGCCGCTTCCATGGGATAAATCCCTATTTACTCCGGCACCGATGGCGATATCCGGAAAGATGCTGCCCAATACAACAGCATCATTTAATTTACCTAAAACTCTACTGGCAAAATATACATGGGTCTGTGGAAACATTGCTTCCTCCAAGGTAAAAATAAGACAAGTCAACATATTTTATCCTATTGACAATAGTTGTTCAATCAAAGAAAAAGGATGTTGACAATCCCCAAAAAGTCAAATATAATACAAACAACAGTTCCCGGAACATATGTTTGCACTATATTTGAAGGGTGGTTTTTACATGACAACAGTTCGACTATCGAGAAGAATTGAATGCGACATACTGGAAGAATATTGGAACAACGAAAAGGTCAGTAATTTTCATAAATCAGGATCCAATGTTTTGAGCAATGGAAAAAGCAGACTGGATTACTTTATGCAATATATGGTCATAAAAATGGAACAGGAGGACACTTTTTCTGACTATATTATTGGGTATGGCTTAGCCGGTTTAACCCTACTATATTTATTCGGACATATCTTAAGGGTGCTGTTTTGAGATTAATACTGCCATTGAAAGGCTGCTACTTCCTTGTGAGTTTCCAAAGCCTTTTTGATAATACCAGATATTTCATCCAGCCTGCTTTTGCTATTGGCCTCACAGCGGGCTACTAGAACAGGCTGGGTATTGGATGCCCTGATAAGTCCCCACCCATCCTCAAAAACAACTCTCACTCCATCAATATCGATAACCTTTTCTGTCAATCTGAAATGCTCCTGTAATTTACTGATTATTTTAAATTTAATTTGATCAGCACAGGCTATTCTTGTTTCTGCTGTGGAAAAGTATTGAGGCAGAGTGGATATCATGGACGAAAGTGTCTGTTTTGAATTTGACATAAGTCGCAATAGTCGGCCTGCAGCATAGAAGGCATCGTCATAGCCATAATATTCATCAGCAAAAAACATGTGACCGGACATTTCACCGGCAAAAGGTGCATTTAGTTCCTTCATTTTGGCTTTTATCAGTGAGTGTCCTGTTTTGTAAAATATCGGTTTGGCACCTAGCCTAATCGTCTCATCCACAAGAGATTGGGAGCATTTGACCTCTATTATTGCAGGTGCCCCCGGATATTTCTGAATAATTTCTCTCCAAAATATAGCCATAAGTTGGTCTCCCCAAATTACATTGCCTTGGTTATCTACCACACCTATCCGGTCAGCATCACCATCAAAGGCTATCCCAAAATCAGCCTTATTTCGGGTTACCTGCTTGATCAGGTCTTGGAGATTCTCTCTTTTTACCGGGTCCGGGTGATGATTAGGAAAGCTTGGGTCAGGGTCACAGTAAAGATCAATGACCTGGCAGCCTAAGGCAGACAAGATATCTACCGCGAAGTATGAGGCGGTTCCATTGCCACAATCAACAGCAACCTTAATTTTTTTTGGGCCAAGTTTTATTTTTTCATTAATCATAGAGAGATAGGCTGGTACAGGATTAGCTGTTTCTAAAGTGCCGGCTCCTGACTCAAAATCTACAGCTTCCATAAGTTGTCTTAAAGCCTGAATTTTTTCTCCATAAATTGTTCCAGAACCTAATGCGATTTTAAAGCCGTTATCCTGAGGCGGGTTATGGCTTCCGGTTATCATTACAGCAGCGTCAATATCATAATGAATTCGGGAAAAATAGAGAATTGGCGTGACAACAGTTCCAATACTGACAACATCACATCCGGTTGAGGTTATCCCTTGAGTCAGAGCGTCTGTCAGCCTTTTAGAACTGGGTCTGTTGTCCATGCCGATGATAACTTTATTCAGACCTTTCCTTTTGACCATCGTTCCGAAAGCTTTACCCAGACAAATAACAGTGGAGTCTTCAAGATCTGTATCAGCTACTCCTCGGATATCATATTCTCTGAAAATATTTGAGTTAATAAGCATATTTTCCTCCCTAATGGGTTTATTAAAATCGCGAGATTATATTAAATTCTTTTTTATAGAAATGTTCGGTCTGTTCTATAATACACAAAATCATGACCGGAATATAGAGGAATGACAAATGAGGTGTCGAAAACTGTCTAGGTTGGTTTTTAATAGAGAGGTTGATTTTATTGATAGCAGATCTTCATATTCATACAACTGCGTCTGATGGGACAGATACTCCTGACGAGGTAGTTGCTAAGGCAGCCTCAATAGGACTTGGATATATTGCAATAACTGACCATGATACCTTGGAGGGCATAGCTTCCGGTTTGGAAGCAGGGAAAAAGCATAACGTGGGAGTTCTTGCTGCAATTGAGCTTAGTGCAGAATATAAAAATAAAGAGGTTCATATTCTTGGTTATATGATTGATGTCGAGAGTAAAAAATTCAATGATAAAATCGCCTTTCTACGAGAAACAAGAATAAACAGGCTATATAAAATAATTGACAAGCTAAAAGGAAGCAATGTTTTTTTGGAAGCAGATAGAGTTTTTGAAATAGCTGGGAAGGGCTCTGTGGGTAGGCCACATATCGCCCGGGCGATGATGGAAAAAGGAATAGTCGCATCAGTAAGTGAGGCGTTCAATTTTTATTTGGGTTACGGAAAGGCAGGCTATGTGCCAAGAGAGAAATATTCTGCCAGTCAGGCCATAGATATTATTTTAGAGGCAAAAGGAGTACCTGTGCTGGCTCATCCCGGAGCCAATATAGACCTGTCATTTATTGAAATTCTTACCAATCAAGGTTTGAAGGGAATTGAGGTTTATCATCCCAGCCATGATTCCAGAACCAGCAGAGAATGTCTGAGGCTAGCTGAAAAATACAATTTAATAGCCACCGGGGGCTCTGATTATCACGGTAAGGACAAGACTAAAAATATTCTTGGCTGCTGCTGGGTTTCGGTTCAGATTGTTGATGAAATAAAAGCAATGGCAGGCTTTTGATTTTAACAAGGTGTTTTTATAAATAATAATTTTATTATACAGTTCTACAGGGAGGTAAACTATGAAGCTGGCAAAACGGATGAAGGGTCAGGAAGCAGGCATCTTCAATGAGATGGAAATCAGGAAGAGAGAAGTTGAGGCAAGAGGAATAAAGGTGATAAATTTGGGAGTAGGAACACCTGATCGTCCTCCTGCACCTCATGTTATAGCTGCGATGCATAAGGCCTTGGATAAGGCCGGCAATTTCCGCTACCCACTGGTAGGTAAGGATGCGTTGTATCGTGCTGCAACAAAGTGGTATCGGGAAAGATTTAATGTAGAACTGGATCCGGAAAGTGAAATTCTGGTGCTTATGGGGTCTCAAGATGGATTGGCACATTTGCCTTTAATATATCTCGACCCGGGTGATTTGGCACTGGTTCCCGATCCAGGCTATCCCATATATTCCTTTGGAATTCAGATGGCAGGGGGGGATATTTATTCTATGCCCCTAAAAAAAGAAAACGATTTTTTGCCGGTTTTTTCAGATATACCTGAAGAAATAGCAAAAAAAGCAAAAATGATGTGGCTTAATTATCCCAATAATCCTGTAGCTGCAGTAGCAAGCAGAGAGTTTTTTGAAAAGGTTGTGGAATTTGCAAAGAAGTATGACATTCTCATTTGTCATGATGTTGCCTATTCAGAGCTTTGTTATGATGGATTCCGCCCATCAAGCTTTCTGGAGGTTGAGGGAGCTAAGGAGGTAGGAGTTGAATTTTTCTCTCTTTCAAAAACCTATAATATGGCGGGCTGCAGAATTGGCTTTATGGTAGGTAATTCAAAGGTTATTCATGATTTAGAGAGACTAAAATCCAATATTGATTATGGCGTTTTTTGTGTGATCCAGGATGCAGGAATTGCCGCATTAGAGGGTGATCAGACGTGTGTTGAAGAAAATGCCATGGCCTATCAGAGGCGCAGAGATATTTTGGTGGATGGATTAAAGGGACTTGGTTGGCACATGCCCAAGCCCAAGGCTTCGATGTTTGTTTGGGCACCGTTACCTATCGGATATTCTTCTTCGGTAGAATTTACTCTTGAGCTTTTGGATAGGACAGGAGTTTTAGTGATACCCGGCACTGCCTTCGGAAAAATGGGAGAGGGCTATGTAAGAATAGCTCTTGTCCAGGAAGAGGAAGTATTGGAAGAGGTAGTATCTAGAATAGCAAACATTTATAATTTTAATAAATGATTTTTATGTTTTAGAGTGCAATATTGGTCTGTCATTTTAAAAGGATATGATATAATAATCAGTGGTGATAAATATTATGAGAATTGCGGTAATAGACGGTCAAGGTGGGGGAATAGGCAAGCATATTGTTGAGAAAATCAGAAAAGAGTTCCCTAATGCAGAAATATTGGCATTGGGTACTAATGCCTTGGCTACCTCCATGATGCTTAGAGCAGGTGCAAATGAAGGGGCTACAGGTGAGAATGCCATGATTTTCAGCTGTCCCAGGGTTGATTTGATTTTGGGACCTATCAGCATAATGTTTGCCAATTCAATGTTAGGTGAGATGACTCCCTTAATGGCCAATGCAGTTAGTGCCAGCAGGGCGGATAAAATACTATTGCCTTTGGTTAGAGGTGGTATTGAATTGGTAGGCTTGAAATCAGAGCCTTTACCTCATTTAATCGATGAGCTTGTTGATTGTGTAAAAAGAAGGTATTACAAGGAAATATAAGTTTTTTTATGTGTTTTTGAGGGCTGAGTCCCCGGTCATTGTCCGGGGATTTGCTAATATTTATTGTAATTCAGTGGGGTTTAGGATGGAAAAGAAAAAAATTGTAATGGTACTTGGTGGAAGTCGCAGCGGTAAGAGCGAATTTGCCGAAGGTCTTGTGGGACCAGGCAATAGAGTAACCTATATAGCTACTCTGGCTACCGGGGATGCTGAGATGTCCAGGAGGGTGGAAACTCATCGTACCAGAAGACCAAAGGACTGGCATACAGTGGAGGAGCCTGATAGACTGGCTCAGAGGATATCAGAAATAGATGCTGACCCGGGGATAATAATCGTAGACTGTCTTACCGGATGGCTTTCCAACCTATTGTTAGATGATAACAGCTGTGATGACAAAAATTCTGTCCTTAATCAGGAAGAGATACTGATGTCAAAGGTAGAAGAGCTGGGTCAGGTTCTGATCAAAGTAAGGTCCACAGTAATAATTGTATCAAGTGAGGTTGGAATGGGTATCGTTCCTGCCTATTCTTTGGGAAGGTTATTTAGAGATATTAATGGAAAGGCCAATAGATATCTGGTTGGAATAGCTGATGAAGCATACTTGGTGGTAGCCGGGCTACCTTTGAACTTAAAGCTGCTTTCGGCTGGCTTGGAAATAAATAAATGTGAACTTTAATTTTAAATAATTTAGTTTAAAAGAAGGGTGTTAACATGGCAAAAACCATAATGATTCAGGGAACTGCATCTCATGTTGGAAAGAGCATTATAGTTGCGGCATTATGCAGAATATTCTATCGAGATGGGTATAAGGTGGCACCCTTCAAATCTCAGAATATGGCTCTGAATTCCTTTGTAACCAAGGATGGCGGTGAAATGGGGAGAGCTCAGGTAGTTCAGGCAGAAGCTGCCGGTCAACAGCCTGAGGTTGACATGAATCCTGTTTTATTAAAGCCGACCGGTAATGCGTCATCTCAAATAATATTATTGGGCAAGCCCCTGGGAAATTATTCTGCCTGGGATTACCACAGTAATTATGCAGGTAGCTTATGGACTGAGGTGTGTCAGGCATTAAATAGACTTAAGGCTAAAAATGATCTTATTGTAATAGAAGGTGCAGGTAGTCCTGCCGAGGTTAATCTACAGGAGACCGAGATTGTAAACATGAAGGTTGCCAGGGAGGCAAGGTCCCCGGTCTTGTTGGTCTGTGATATTGACAAGGGTGGGGCTCTGGCTGCTATAGTAGGAACCTTAGAGCTGCTTAGGCCTGAAGATAGGAAGCTGGTAGCAGGCATAATTATAAATAAGTTTAGGGGAGATCTTTCCCTGTTCCAACCTGCAGTAGATTTTATAGAGGGAAAGACCGGTATTCCTGTTTTAGGAGTGGTTCCTTATTTTCAGGGCTTCAGAATTCAAGAAGAGGATACTGTTTCTGAAGAAACAGTAACAAGGTCAAGAGAAAATAAAGCCCGAGATATTGAGATAGCCATAATACATTTACCCCATATTTCCAATTTTACTGATTTTGACCCATTGGAGGATGAGCCTGACATTAATATTCGTTATGTGGGCAAGGGAACCAGACTGGGCAATCCTGATATTGTAATAGTGCCGGGAAGTAAAAATACTATTGAAGATCTGGCATATCTTAAAAGAAGTGGAATAGCTGATGAAATAAAAGAATTAAGGGAAACTGGGACAATGATTATTGGTATCTGTGGAGGATTTCAGATTTTGGGCAAAGAGCTCCATGATCCAAAAGGCAGCGAATCTAAAATACCTTTTATTGATGGATTGGGGCTTTTAGATGTTGTAACAGTTTTTGCAGAAAATAAGGTTACTACTCAGGTAAGGGCAATATCCTGTGGCACTGATAAATTTCTTGAGGACACTAAGGGAAGTGAAGTTGAGGGATATGAAATTCATATGGGAATTACCCGACTTGGTGAGGGTGTGTCTCCGGTATTTGAGATAACTCATCGTTTTGGCTTGGACAGCAGCACCCTTGATGGTGCTGCAAATAATGATGCCAGTATTTGGGGAACCTATATTCACGGTGTTTTTGATTGTCCGGATTTTCGCAGAGCACTTATTAATTCCATAAGGGTCAGAAAGGGCTTAAAACCTCTCGAAGACACAGCATCTATTTCAGCTTGGGATCAGAGACAGAGGGATTATGACCGCTTAGCTGAGGTTGTAAGGAGCAGTCTTGATATGGACAGACTTTGTGAAATTATTGGTTTTGAAGGTAACAAGGAAGACCGGGAATGATTTCTTCTATGTTGGTATTTTTTGCCTATATTATCGATATTGCTGTAGGTGACCCTCCGAAAATTCCTCATCCTGTGGTTATTATTGGCAAAATTATAGTTTTTTTGGAGACGCATCTATATTATTCTGGCAGAATTGCGGGAATTGCCGGCGGTGCATTGCTGACGGCAATTGTTATTAGTGGAGTTTTCCTGATAACAAAAGGAATAATTCTGTTATCAAATAATATTCATCCTTTATTATCCTATGTTATTCAATTATGGCTTTTATCAACAACTTTTGCTTCCAAGAGTTTGGCTATGGCTGCTAAGGCGGTTTATGAGCCCTTAAAGAATGGTAAAATTGAAGATGCCAAAGTGATGGTTGCCAATATTGTGGGACGAGATACCTGTGACATGGAAAATCAGGAGATAATTAGAGCTACAGTTGAAACCGTGGCAGAAAATACAATCGATGGCATTGTAGCACCGATATTCTATGCCTTTATTGGAGGGGTTCCCCTAGCAATGGCCTATAAAGCCATTAATACATTGGATTCCATGATTGGCTATAAAAATGAGAAATACCTTTATTTTGGCCGGGTTTCTGCTCGCCTTGATGATTTGGCAAATTATCTTCCTGCCAGATTGGGTGGGTTGATGATGTTGATTTCAGTTTTTATATTTGGGAAAGATATTGCAGGGGCAATCAAGACAATGTTAAGGGATTCTAATAAACATCCCAGCCCCAACAGCGGAATCCCGGAGGCGATTGTTGCAGGTGCCCTTGGCATTCGCTTGGGAGGGGTTAACAGCTATGATGGAATTAAGTCATTTCGCAGCTATCTGGGAGAAAATATTAATCCCTTAATTTCTGAACATATAAACCAGACAGTATCGATAATGTATCTGACCTCTTTTTTGACTTTGCTGACTGGAATTATATTCTATGCCATAATTAGGTTGTAGAGTATTTACAGGATTGAAAAGTTCAGGTTAGGAGCATCAAATTGGATATTCCCAGAATAGTAATAGCGGGGACTCATAGTGGGGTGGGAAAAACACTGCTATCTGCCGCAATAATGAAAGGGTTGGTTGAACATAATATAAATGTTCAACCCTTTAAGGTCGGACCTGATTATATTGACCCTGGGTATCACGCTGAGGCAACAGGCAATATTTCAAGAAATCTGGATTTTTGGCTGGTTGGTGAAAGTGGGATAAGGGAGTTGTTCGTAAAATCAGCAGCCAAGGCAGATATCTCTGTTATTGAAGGGGTTATGGGACTATTTGACGGCATAGGTTCAAGTGGAGAAGGCTCTACTGCTCATATTGCCTGTCTTTTAGATGCCCCGGTAATATTGGTTGCAGATGTTCGTTCAATGTCTAGAAGTGCTGCAGCTATCATTTTAGGATACAGGGAATTTGAACCTAAAGTTAATCTGGTTGGGGTGATTCTTAATCGAGTCGGTTCAAAAAGGCACTATAGCATACTTAAGGATGCTATAGAATCTACAACCGGGGTAAAAGTTTTGGGGGCACTGGAGTATGATTCTCAGCTGGAATTGACCGAAAGACATCTGGGCCTTATGCCTACAAAAGAAAAAACTGATTTTCCGGTACTTTTGGAGTACCTTGCTAAAAAAATAAGCCATAACATAGATATAAAGGGAATTATTCAGATGGCAGCCATGGCGCCCAAAATAAAGCCTGTCAAGGTTGAGATTTTCAAATCCGATAAATCCGGGTTATCAGAGTGCAAGATTAATCTTGGTTTGGTGCTGGATGATGCCTTTAACTTCTACTATCAGGACAGCCTTGATTATCTGGCGTTTCTTGGAGCTAGAATAATTCCTTGCTCTGCCTTAAAGGGAGGTTTGCCTGCTAATCTTGATGGTTTATATATTGGAGGAGGCTTCCCGGAAATATTCGCAGCAGAAATATCTAGTAACAGAGAATTTATTATGGACATAAGGGAGAGGCATAAAGAAGGAATGCCAATATATGCTGAATGTGGTGGGATGATGTTTTTATCCCAATCGATTACTGACTTTGAGGGAAGAGAATACCCAATGGCTGGCATTATCCCAGCAAAAACATTAATGATGAAAAAAAGAGCCGGACTTGGATATGTATCAGCAGTTACCAGAAAAGATAACCTTTTGGCATTAACGGAACAAACCCTACAGGGACATGAATTTCATTATTCGATTCTTGAAGGGATTAATGAGGATGACTATGCTTTTGTTTTGAAAAAAAAGGAAGATAATTCAAGCTATGACGGCTATGTCAAGGATAACATCCTGGCATCTTATCTGCATCTTCATTTCTGTGGCTGCAGGGAGCAAGGCAAAAGATTTATCACTGCATGTAAAAATTATCAAATTAATAAAAGAAACAATAAGTCTAAAGATTTTACAGGGGT
>JAAXTT010000127.1 GCA_013336365.1 Peptococcaceae bacterium | reverse complement strand
TAATGAATCCTGGGAAAATATTTTAAATGATGGTGGAGATATGAACTCCGAGATTAATTATGCTTCTGCCTTGCCCTATCCTGATAAATGCGTGCGCTGTGGACAATGTCGCTTTGTCTGCCCTGTACTGGGAGAAATGAAAAAAGAATCCACCTCTCCTAGAGGAAAATTGTTTCTGGCAAATCTGTTGGGTAAAGGTAAAATCGAGCCCAGCTCCAAAACAAGTGAGCTTCTTTCCTTATGTCTTGCCTGTGGGGCATGTACCTCTGAGTGTCCTTCCGGAATAGAAGTTCATAAGAAAATAACCTCAGCCCGAAGCATAACAACAAGCTTGAGTATCCATAACTTTGAAAAACATTTTTTGAAAAACTCCCTAACAGGTCTGCCTGTTATCAGTAAAATACCTGGATTTCCTTGGCTTTTCAAAAAAATATTGGCCAATGAATCCGGCTTGGAAACCAGAAAAACTGCCCTCTCCACCTTGCCGAGAATATCCTACTCTAAATCCCGGCAAACCAGGTTAAAAATTGGCTATTTTCTCGGCTGTGCAACAAATATACTGTTGCCCGAGATTGCATTTAAAACTGTAGCAATCCTCAACCATCTTGGCTGTGATGTAGTAACCCCTTCAGCCTTCTGTTGCGGTTTGCCCCTTGAGACATCAGGAGAAAGCCGTCTTGTTGAAAATCTCTTAAATAAAAATTATCAGCTATTCCATTCCTTGGATTTAGATGCAATTGTCACTGACTGCTCTTCCTGTAGCTACAGCCTTACAGAAAATAGCTTTGGCATTAATAATCTGCCGGTATATGAACTAACCGAATTTTTAGAAAAGATTCTGGACCCTCCCAGACCTGAAAAAGTGGCTGAGCCAATAGCTACAGCCTGTCATGAACCATGCCATCTCAAATACGGCAGAGGTCTTTCCCAACAAATGGAGTGGACCGCTAATTTTATACCCGGCATAAAAAAAACAGACCTTCCTAATGGAAGCCTCTGCTGTGGTGCAGCAGGTACCTTTTCCTTAAAACAAAAGGAATTGAGCAAGAAAATTTTGACTCGCAATCTGAACCAAATAAAATCCAGCGGTGCAGCTCAGGTGATTACCTCTTGCCCCTCTTGCACCTTTCAAATCAGCTCCGGCGGATTAAAAGTAGTACACCCTGCCCAGTTGATTCACAAAGCCTATGGACTTTCTGATTGAACTAAAATAAACACTAAAATCGACAGGCTGGAAAAAATAAAAAAAAGTGAAATCATTAAAAAAACAGGATCAACTGCTAATCTGCCGATTTTTATTTTTGCCGGGATTTCTCTGTCATTTTTATCTTTCATAATGCTCCCCTTTCGAAAAGGAAGAAGGAATTTAACTATCTTAAGAGAAATAAAAAAATAACGTCTATTGCCATTTAACTTATCACCTGTTAAAAGCTGAAGTCAAGGAGGCACAATGATGAATCTCCCTTTGAAATTATTGGAACAGTGTCAGCTTAGCCCAGAGAAAGATGCCATTGTATATTATGATCAGAAAATAACCTATAAGGAACTGGGAGTCATGATAAATACGCTGACTAACAGCCTCTATTCATTGGGCATTAAGCCTGATGACCGGGTTATACTGGCCTTGGAGAATTGTCCTGAGTTTATTGTTTCCTATTATGCAATTATGAAGGTCAAAGGCATCGTAGTACCGGTAAATCCTCATTTTACAGTTAAGGAATATCAGGCTATCATTCAAGATACTAAGCCTTCAGCTATATTTACGGATAAAATTTTAGCTCCGGTCTTTAATGACCTAGCGGATAAAATATCTGCCGGTTACCTCATTGTTGATATAGATTCTGACGACCACTTTGGTCACGTTTACAGTTATAAAAAGATTTGCCGGGATCAGTCCAAGGAATATTCTCTTCCGACAATTACCAGCAGACATGATGTAGTTGAGCTAATGTACAGCACCGGCACATCAGGAACATCCAAGGGTGCTATGCTGACTCACCATAACCTCTATCGCAACGCAATAACCTTCGCTCATATTTGCAGTCTTACCTCTCTTGACCGGTCCTTACTTATTGCCCCGGCATATTATGCCACCGGCCAGACCTGCGTTATGAATGCAACTCTTTTAGTCGGAGGCACCTTGATAATTCAGGAAGGCTGGAAAGGTCCGACAGTTCTCCTGGAAACAATTCAAAATGAAAGAATTTCCTTTTATTTTGCGCCTCCCACAATCTATGCTTTGCTATTAACCTATCCTGATATTGATAAATATAATCTCAGCACTTGGCGAATTGCCCTTACCGGTGCAGCACCCACACCTGCTGACGTATCTGAGCTTTTTGAGAAAAAATTTGGTATAAGGCTGATAGAAGGCTATGGTATGACTGAAACCTCTCCTATGGTCACCCTTATGCCTCCAGATGGACCTGCCAAGCCAGGTTCTATTGGACTTCCTCTTCCGGGAGTCCAAGTAAAAATTGTGGATTATGAAGACCGAGAGGTAACCTCCAACCAAATTGGAGAGATTGTGGTCAGAGGTCACAATGTTATGAAGGGCTATTATCTACAGCCCGAGGAAACAAGCTGCTTCATGAGAAACGGCTGGTTTCATACCGGCGACTTAGGCTATTATGACAATGACGGCTATTTGTATATTGTTGACAGAAAAAAAGATTTAATAATAAAAGGCGATTTACATATATCCCCCAGAGAGGTTGAGAACGCTCTTTATTCACACCCTGCGATTTATGATACTGCAGTAACAGGCATACCCGATTCTGTTATGGGGGAAGAGGTTTTGGCTTTTGTCCTTCTAAAGGAAGGCAATCAGGCTACTCCTGAGGAAATAAAACACTTTTGTGAAGACAAGCTTGCCCATTATAAAATACCCAAATATATACGCTTTGTTAAAAATCTGCCAAAAACAACTTCCGGCAAGCTATTGCGGGGAGAATTGCGTAAAATGATCTAATTGCCAGGCATCCTGACAAGAAAAAATACACTTAGGGGAAAAAATAATGTTTTTTTTTAGTCTGCTTTTTATAAGTCTAATATTGATCCTGTCCGGAGTTATTATCATTTCTGCTGTGGTAATAATTTTTACCTATACAATATTAAAAACAGGAAAAAAAGATCTTGTTTACTTTCGAAATTCTAAAAACTGGCCATCCTCGATTAAACAATGGTTAAAGCTTGGAGCAATCGGTTTGGCAACAACCTTGCTGGGTATGCTTTTGGCAGTGCTTGTGACTTAACACCACCCTTATATCATTATTTGACCTAGTTTACTCTTTATGGTAGTATAATATCTGCCGTTTAGATATGCCGGAGTGGCGGAACAGGCAGACGCAAGGGACTTAAAATCCCTCGGAGATTATTCTCCGTACCGGTTCAAGTCCGGTCTTCGGCACCAGAAAAGGTCTGGGAATCAATTTGATTCCCAGACCTTTTATCATTACAAGAGCAAAAGCACAACTATGGATGAATAAAAAAAATCCCTCCTTGAAAGGAGGGTACACAAAGTGTTATTATTGAATAAGTACTTTACATTATAAACTATTTGGCACAGAAAGGAAATGCCTTGGAGTATAATCTCTGTTTTTGCTGATCAAAAACCATAATCAATGCATGAAACACTTGATTTAGCAACTGATATATTAAAGGGTGCCAATGAAAATTCATATAATAAGGGGGGAAATTATGAAACGGACCCTATCTGTTTTCTTTCTACTATTGATTCTCTTAACTGCCTGTACTGACCCATATAAAAAGATTACTGCTGAAGACGCAAAGAAACTAATTGATACTGAAGATGTTATAGTTCTGGATGTTCGCACAGAATCAGAATATCTAGAGGGACACATTAAAGATGCTCTGCTACTCCCAGAAACAGAAATAAAATACAGAGCTGAAAAGACCCTGCCGGATAAAAATAAAAAGATTTTGATTTACTGCCGAAGTGGCCGAAGAAGTGAGCTGGCAGCAAGAGACCTTATTGAATTGGGTTATAAAGAGGTTTATGATTTTGGAGGAATTATCGACTGGCCCTATAATCTGGAAAAATAAAGGCAGAATAACTGCCTGCTTATATTTAGTCAGCTTCAGCCAAGCAAATATTGATAAATACTTCTGTAATATCAGGATCAAACTGAGTTCCGGAATTATTTCTGATTTCCTCAATAGCTGTATCCTTTGTCATAGCTGACCTGTATATTTTGTCTGAGGTCATGGCATCGTATGCATCTGCAACAGCAATAATTCTCGAATCAATTGGTATTTGTAATCCTTTCAAACCACTTGGATAACCCTTGCCATCCCATCTCTCATGATGGTGAAGAATCCCCTTTGACAAAATAGCAGTCTCA
>JAAXTT010000239.1 GCA_013336365.1 Peptococcaceae bacterium | reverse complement strand
CATTCTCTCAGCTTCCTGGCCAATATCTATCAAGCCCTTCAAAGGAATATATATTTCTACCCCTTTATCAACTCCATGGGCAGCCTGCTCAGGCTTTTCCTCCAATACCCGGAAAACAGAAATTTTTGCCGAGGCCATAACCTCAATATAAAACGACCACTGCTCAACCATTTCTCTAGCCTTGCTGTCGGAAATCTCCAAAATAACCTCAGCCTTTTTTCCTAAGGGAATATTCATTTCACTACGGATATGCCTTATAGAGCGAATAATCCCCATCAAGGCTTCCATATCCTGCTCTGCCTGTTTGTCAACAAGTGCTTCCCTGTATACCGGCCACTTAGCTCTCATTATTGTTTTATCTTCTGAGTTAGGAAGACGATGCCAAATATCCTCAGTAATAAAGGGCATAAAGGGATGGAGCAGCTCCATGGTACCCTTAAGAATATCTGCCAATACCTGCTGAGCTACTTCCCGGTCCTGAGCATCATCGCCATAAAGCCTGCCCTTGGTCAGCTCAATGTACCAATCACAGAATTCATTCCAAATAAATTCATATAATATTCGGGCTGCTTCACCCATTTCATATATTTCAAGATTCTTCTCAACATCCCGGGATACTGCCTGAAAGCGACTGTATATCCATCGATCCGCCAGAGTCAGCCTTTCTTTGTCAGGGGTGGGATTATGTTGGTAATCATACAGATTCATCAAGACAAATCTAGAAGCATTCCAAATTTTGTTGGCAAAATTTCTTGCCCCTTCAAGCCTTTCAAAGTGAAAACGCAGGTCATTCCCCGGAGTATTGCCCGTTACCAGCATAAACCGAAGACTGTCCGCACCGTGACTATCAATAACCTGGATTGGGTCGACTCCATTGCCCAAGGATTTACTCATCTTTCTTCCCTGAGAATCCAGAACCAGGCCGTGAATAAAAACCTCCTGGAAAGGTGGTTTTTCCATAAATTCCAGACCGCTGAAAATCATTCTGGCAACCCAGAAAAAAATAATATCTCTTCCGGTAACCAAAACAGAAGTGGGATAGAAATATTCCAGCTCCGGTGTCTTTTCAGGCCAGCCTAAAGTGGAAAAAGGCCAGAGAGCTGACGAAAACCAAGTATCAAGAACATCCGAGTCCTGTTCCAAATTTTGACTATTACAGGCTTTACACTTGTCAGGAGCTGTCTTGACAACCATCATCTCGCCACAATCCTGACAATACCAAACCGGTATTCTATGTCCCCACCAAAGCTGTCTTGAAATGCACCAGTCTCTGATATTTTCCATCCAGCCAAGATAAACCCGGCCAAATCTTTCAGGAACAAATTTCAAGCTGCCATCCTTAACAACCTGTATTGCCGGCTCGGCCAAAGGCTTCATCCTGACAAACCATTGCTTGGAAAGCATAGGCTCAATAACTGTAGAACACCTATAACACTGACCTACCGAATGATTGTGGTCTTCCACCTCGGATAGAAAACCCAGTGTCTCCAGATCCTTGACCAGCAGCTTCCGGCATTCCCAGCGATCCATACCCTGATACTTACCGGCTTCCTCAGTCATTAAAGCATTTTTGTCGATAACCTCTATGGGAATCAAATTATGTCTGTTTCCTACTTCGAAATCATTGGGGTCATGAGCCGGGGTTATTTTAACTGCACCGGTACCAAATTCCGGGTCAACATATTCATCTTGAATAACCGGAATTTC
>JAAXTT010000126.1 GCA_013336365.1 Peptococcaceae bacterium | reverse complement strand
CATGAAAATGCGACAGGACAAAAGCTCCTGTCGCATTTTCTACTTTATTTAGGCTCTACAATAAATGTTGGGGTAGCTAGTAGGAAAAAAACAGAGCAGGGCGAACCCTACCGAGTAAATAGACCCACCACGATCATTTACAGGAGGTTTCGCTTATGCTCTCTCAACATTATACCCAAGCTTTATTAGGAATCAAATATAAAGATGCCGATATAAATAAAATGGGTAACTACATATCTCCAAAACCGGTTAAGCTGACGAAATAATACATGAACGTATTTACGCAAGCGATCGAACCTCGAATTTCGAGCCTCGAAAAACCGTACCCCAACCCTATTATTTTGTATTTCTGATAAAAAAGGAAGCTTGATATGTGACATATTAAGCTTCCAATCTAAATCTATTTACTCTCCGTTAATGGTTACCCCAACATTTGACAAAGAACCCGAATAACCAAGGGGTAGCAAAAATGCCACCCCTATCCTTTTGAATGTATTAGACCTTAAATTTACTGGTTAGATTGTTTAGTTCTTCAGCTAAAGTAGAAAGCGACTCAGCAGAAGCTGATACCTCTTCAATTGCTGCTGTTTGCTCCTCTGTAGCTGCAGCAATATTTTGTACGCCTGCAGACATTTGCTCTGTAGCTGAGGCTACACCTTGAATCTGTTCAGTTAATCCTTTTACTGCATTAATAATTTGCTTAAAGGATTCCCCAACTTCTTGAACTACCTGGATACCCTCTTCTACATCCTTACCTCCATTAACCATTGCTTGAACAGCCTCTTGGGATTCAAATTGAATAGCACCTACTAAATCTTTGATTTCCTTTGCTGCATTAAAGGATTGCTCTGCAAGCTTCCTAACTTCGTCTGCAACTACAGCAAAACCACGTCCTTGTTCTCCCGCCCTGGCTGCCTCAATAGCAGCGTTAAGTGCAAGTAAATTTGTTTGATCTGATATGGTGGTAATTATATCTACAATCTTTCCAATTTCCTGTGATTTTTCACTTACTCCATTTACAACTTTAGTAGACTCATGGGAAGAATTTGCGATATTGTGCATCTGTCCTGTCAACTTGTTTAGGCTGATATTTCCTTCATTAGCATTCTCTGCCGCTGAAATTGAAGCGCTGGAAATCTCATTGATGTTTTCATTAACTTGTTCTACTGTAGTAGCGATTTCATTCATGGAAGCAGCTGTTTCATTTGCCCCTGCTGTAGTTTGCTGGGAATTCAAATTTAACTGCATGGAAACTTCTCCAACCAGAGTGGATTTTTTTATTATTTCACCGATCATTTCCCTAACTTGATAAACCATTTCTTTAAAAGAACTGGCAATTAGGCCGAACTCATCCTTGGATTGTTCGTTAATTTCTACTGTTAAATCTCCTTTGGAAATTTGATTTGCATTTGCTACTAGCCTAGATGCAGGCTTAACAGCTATTGTTACCATAATAAATAGGCCTACCTCTAATAATATTAGACCAATTGTAGATATAATCAGCATAAATAAATTTATTTTTTTGACCCCGGCCAGACCTTCCTTGATATCCACAGTCATAGCTAAAGTCCAATCGCCATTAGGAATAGGGGTGTAAAATAACCAACTATCCTCATTGTTAAAAGGACTTTTTATTTCTTTTATGCCCGTTTCTTTGGTTTTAAGTATACCTTCAAAAGAACTATTATATTTTTCATTCTCTGTTATATTTTTTCCTAACATGTCATCTTCCGGTCCTGCAATAATCAAACCACTGGGGCTAATTAGTAAAAATTCAGCAGATTGATATGGCTTATATTTTCTAAGACTATCTTTGATAGCATCAAGACTTCTATCTACACCGCTAATGCCTTTGAACTGATTATTAATTATAATCGGAGCAGTATAAGAGGTCATTAATACGCCCTCATAAACAAATGGTTCAATGATAGAGGTTTTAAGTGTGTTTTTGGGAGTCATATAGTAATCACTGGTTTCTGTTTCTAACAGGGGATCCAAAACCAGTGTCCCACTTATCCTATTCCAATAAGGCAGGTATCTGCCATTGATATCAGACTCAGCTTTTCCTTTCCCAATACTATCTTGACCATCACCATTTGGTTCATAACCTATATAGGCACCTACAAATAAATCACTTTCTTCCATAATGCTTTTTAATAATGCTGTGGTTTCTTGTCTTTTCCCAAAGCTGCCCGTAGTTTGCATTTTAGCAATCAAATCAATGGTTTCA
This sequence comes from Peptococcaceae bacterium, assembly GCA_013336365.1. Taxonomy (GTDB): domain Bacteria; phylum Bacillota; class Desulfotomaculia; order Desulfotomaculales; family Desulfocucumaceae; genus JAAXTT01. Next base: position 2,154 of record JAAXTT010000126.1, on the reverse strand, counting down.
ACAGCTCTGGCATTGTCTTTGTTTAAATCTTTAGCAACATTCTCTACGGTCTTTTTGCCATTAATGATTTCCAAGTTTTTTTGCTGATTTGATGTATTATAATTTACTATAAAAATAAGTATTGCAAAAATTATAGCAATTAGTATCCCGGCACCTAATGTTATTTTCCATTTAATGCTGTTAAGCTTATTGAATCTTTTTAATCCGGATAAAAAAAACTTTTGCATTATAAAAACCCCCTAGATGTGAAGTTGTGGTGTTAAATAGAGACATAGTTGGTGATAATAAATGTTTTTACACGCTTTTTATCTCCTTTCAGCTTATATTTATTTATCGGCTTTTTTGTTAATTATTTAAACTTTCAAGTGAAGGGTTGAAATCCGCGCCCCCAAGACAAAATATAAATGGGTACCCCAAGAATAGCATAATCTAGTCTCAAATTTCGAACCTCGAGAAGAACACCACCTGCCGGCACTATTTTAGTATTTCTGACAGAAAAAAAGACTTCCAAAGCCATGCTCATGACCTCTGAAGCCCTTATTCCAGGTATTTTAAAGCCTTTTCTGTAATAGTCATTTGTTGAAAATCACCGAGGTGTTCAAATGACTTATTAGCGTGTCTATATCTCCTTTGCTGTACCACTGTAAAATCTTTTGAAGCTTTGAACATATCGCCCTGGCGTCACCAGTTTCTGCTGCTGCCGCCACCGCCGAAGGAACCCCCTCCACCACTGGAACCACCCCCGCCCGAACCGCCGCCTCTTCCTCCACCACGCAGAAACGCACCGATGATGAGCCCCAGGAAAAATCCGTTGAAGAAGCGGTGATCAGCCCAAAGGAAAAAACCAAGACCAATGATTCCCAGCACGACAGCCCATGCGGGAATGGGCTTCTTGACCGGTTCTTCCGACACACTGGGACTACCCTGGGGAAGGCTGATTGTGGCACTGTATTCTTTGGCAACTTCAGACACCACTGCTAGATAGCCGTTTCGTAAACCCTGGTCATAATTGCTTTCACGAAACGATGGCAGCATATATTGATCCTGTATTCTTCCTATTTTGCCGTCAGGAAGGGCACCCTCAAGGCCGTAACCAATTTCGATACGGGATTTTCGTTCAGAAGGCACCACCAAAATAACAACCCCGTTGTTCAACTGCTTATCGCCCAACTGCCATTCCCTGCCAATGGCGAGGGCTACATCTTCAATGGCCCGGCCATTTAAGGAATTGAGCGTCACCACCGCCACCTGTGCCTTGGTCTGGCGGTTAAGCTCCTGGCTGGTGTTGACAATCAAGGTCTTGGTCTCGTTTGACATCACACCGGACTGGTCTAACACATAGAGGCTGGCATCAGGACTCGGAATATCGGTTGCCGCCTGAGCTGGGTATGCAAGCAGAAATGCAGCAAACAAAATTGCCAGCAGCCGGAACTTTAGGGGACTGATTATTCCCCGGACAGCTTTTCCAACAGCCTTTGTATGTTTATGCTTCGATAAACTTTTTAACATCTGCTGTCATTGCTCCCCTTTGATTAGAATTTTACCTCCGGTACCGTTTTGGATGATGCCTGTGCCTGGAAATATTCCCGTTCCGAGAAGCCCAGCATTCCTGCAAATATGGATGTTGGGAAGGATTTTATCTTTGCATTGTATATCTGAACCGAATCATTATAATCCTTGCGTGCCACAGCAATGCGGTTTTCAGTTCCGGCCAGCTCATCCTGCAACTGGCGGAAGTTTGCATCTGCTTTAAGGTTGGGATAGTTTTCAACGATCACAAGCAAGCGGGAAAGGGTTGTATTCAAAGCCTCATTGGCTGCTGCCTTGGCTGCTACACCCTGAGCCCCTACCAGCCGGCTGCGGGCATCCGCCAGATTGTTCAGAATCTCTTGCTCATGACTTGCGTAACCTTTAACTGTTGCCACTAAATTCGGGATCAGATCGGCCCTGCGCTGCAACTGAACATCAATCTGACTCCACTTGCCATTGACTGACTCATTTAGAGCCACCAGTCCGTTGTAATTGTTTACCACTAAGATTCCCAATAGGATTAACACCGCCAAGATAATAATCCAAGATTTCTTCACCTCTATACCCCCTTCACAGATAATTTTAATGTTGTTTCCATTATAACTGATACTAGAATAAAAATAG
>JAAXTT010000032.1 GCA_013336365.1 Peptococcaceae bacterium | reverse complement strand
CTCAATATCCTGCACAGCTTTTAAACGCTCCTCAGAATCTGCATCCTGCTGGCTGAAGAGTCCTTTGTTTAACTGCTGAACCAGCTGTTCTTGGGTATAATTGACTGTCCAATCATAGTGGGAATCATTCTGGTCATAAGGATCAGGTTTATCTTCAAAGTATTCCAGCCTGGTAGACCATACATCCTGGCTACTCTCCAAAAATCCACCGCTGCTGCTGTGAAAAAATGCAGTTATCGGCTGATCAAGATATTCCAGAACCTGTCCCCTGGTTTCACTTACTGCTCTGCTTGAACTGGCATTTTCACTGTTATAGCCTTTATACACTTGATTTGCTGTAGTAGGCAAAACATCATAAATATTGTTATTTGCAGAGTTTTTCTTCACTAAAGCATAGGTCCTGGCTGCGACTGCCTGAGCTTTTAGTGCTTCCAGCTGCCAGGAGGCAGGCATTTCTCCGGGAACAACACTATATAGATATTCCTCTAGAGGGAGGCTGTTTACCAACATAATCCCACTTCCCTCAGACCTGAACTCCAGGTCACCCCTATAGCTCTGGGTACTGCCCCCAATTAAAAGCTTTACCAGTTTTAATTCTTCCTGGAAACCGATTGATCCGGTTCCATTTTTACTGATTGTGTTTATGCTGTCCGAACCGGATAAAAACGAGACCTGATTACCCGAGCTTACAACAGAGGTTTTTTTATCAACAATCAAGCCAACACTTCCACTCACAGATACTGCAGTTATGGTTTTACCTTCCTGAAGCAGGCTTACCGGGTCCTTACTGGATAATTCCAGGATGTCTCCTTTAAAAAACTTTAGGCCCTCCTCAACATATTCAACCTTCCAATTCTCACCGGCAGCCACCTTGGAGATAATTTTACCTTCCTCATCGACCAGATCGTAATTGCCTTGAACCTCAAATTCCTGAATCTGAAGGCTCTGAGCAAGACAAACCCTTATTCTGGCCAAATCCTCAGCCCTTGCTTCAGCTGGAGAAGGAAAATATCCGGAAAATAAGATTCCTGCTATAATAAATATTGAAAGTCTTAGTAAGGTGGTTTTTCCAGCCCTAAGCATTATTATCTGCCTCCAGCCTGTTTTTCTTGTTTCTTGTATTATTTTATCATTTTTTAGCTTAAAATATCATTTTTTTCTTTTATCTCTGTCCGGCAATATCGTTCCTTCTCACTAAATATACAGCCACAGTATTTTTGTCTGTACATCCTTATTTCTTTGGAGAGCTGTTCACCTTCCCTGAACCCGGTTCTGAAGTCACTATAGACAAACTTTATTCCCAGTTCCCGGGATATATCCTCACCTATTTTTCGAATCAAATCATGCTTTTGATAAGGACTTACCAGCAGAGTGCTGGAAACCGCACCATAACCCTTGTCCCTGGCAAACTCTGCAAGGCTGCGAAGTCTGACTTCATAACAAAAACTACATCTTTCAGACTCATTTTTCATTGCACCTCTGATAAAATCCTCCATTAAATATCCCCGGTCGAAGACAACCTCCAGTTCTATTGCTTTGGCATAACTGTCAAGACAATCTCTTCTGGCTTTCCATTCTGTATAAGGATGAATGTTTGGGTTAAAGAAATATCCTGTTACCTTAAACTCTTGTCTCAGCACCTTAAGAGGATAAATTGAACAGGGAGCACAGCATATGTGTAACAACAGACTTTCCATATATCACAACCTCCTGACAGCAAAAAAACTAAAACAATTGATTTGTAGGTTCTATTCCCAAATGCCTGTAGGCATTTGGAGTAGCGGTTCTTCCCCGGGGAGTCCTGGATAAAAAACCGATTTGCATCAGATATGGCTCATACACATCCTCGACTGTTTCTGACTCCTCCCCTGCAGAAGCGGCAAGAGTATCAAGCCCTACCGGTCCGCCCCCATATCTTTCGATAATTATCCTTAGCAACCTTCGATCAATCTCGTCCAATCCCAGGGGATCTACCTCTAAAAACTCCAAAGCCTCTATTGCTACTCCTTGATCAATCAGACCGCCATGCTTGACCTGAGCATAGTCTCTTACTCTTTTCATCAATCTATTGGCTATTCTGGGAGTTCCCCTTGATCTCCGGGCAATTTCCCTGGCTCCCAAGGGATCAATCTGTAAACTTAAAATCAAAGCCGCTCTATTTATTATGCAAACCAAATCATCTTCATCGTAATAATCCAGTCTGCTGACAACTCCAAAGCGATCCCTTAAAGGCGATGTAATCAAACCGGCTCTGGTTGTAGCACCTATCATAGTAAAAGGCGGCAGGTCAAGTCTAATGGATCTGGCTCCCGGACCCTTGCCAATAATAATATCTATAGCACAATCCTCCATCGCAGGATAGAGGATCTCTTCCACTACTCTGCTAAGACGATGAACCTCATCAATAAAAATAATATCTCCGGGAGAAAGATTGGTCAGGATTGCTGCCAGATCCCCGGGCCTTTCAATAGCCGGGCCGGAAGTAACCTTAATGCCAACCCCCATTTCATTGGCAATAATATTGGCCAAAGTTGTTTTTCCCAAGCCGGGAGGTCCATGTAAGAGCACATGGTCCAAACACTCTCCTCTTTCCTTGGCTGCTCTAATAAATATATCGATGGTCTCCTTAACCTTGCTTTGACCGATATACTCTGACAGTCTTCGGGGTCTGAGACTTAAATCACTCTCTATATCCTCCTGGAAGGCCTGACCCGATATTATTCTTTCTTCATTTCTGTTATCCAACATAATATATCCATCCTCTTGCCCGACAATTATTTATCCGCTAAACCCTTTAACGCCTGCCTGACCACCTCACTGACTGATGCTTGAGGTCCTAATGCACCGGCAGCCTTAGCCACAGAAAGTGCCGCTCTTGAGCTGTCAAAACCTAAAGAAATCAAAGCTTCCAAAGCATCATTGTTTAGTCCCGAGGGAGTGTTCTGAAAAAATTCTGTCTCTAAATAGTTTCCCTTTTTAAACTTATCCTTTAGCTCCAAAACTATTCTCTGAGCAGTTTTTTTGCCCACTCCCGGAGCTTTGGAAAGTAAATTTATATTTTCCTCACTTACTGCTGCTGCCAACCCTCCGGGAGTAACTACCGAGAGTATGTTCAAAGCACCCTTTGGCCCGATTCCATTTACATTTAAAAGCAGTCGGAAGGAATTGAGATATTCCATGGCAATAAATCCATAAATACTGATTCCGTCTTCCTTGACAACCATATGGGTATGCAAATGAATCTGACTGCCCAAGGAAGGCAGACCGGATAACAGAGACACCGGAACCTGAACCAGATAACCAACTCCATTAACCTCTACTACAACACCCTCCGGACTTATGGAATAAAGACTTCCCTTAAGAAAAGCAATCATTTCTTCGCAATGCCTCCGTCCCCGACCAGTTAAAAGCGTGACAAATACCTACTGCCAAAGCATCTGCCACATCATCCGGATTTGGTGCCTCCTTAAGACAAAGAAGCACCTTAACCATATACTGGACCTGCTCCTTAACCGCCCTACCCTGACCAACTACAGACAGTTTAACCTGGAGGGGGGTATATTCAAACACCGGCAATCCCGACTCAACTGCAGCCAACATGGAAACACCCCGGGCATGACCAACTGCCAGTGCTGTCTTGACGTTTTTATTAAAAAATAATTCCTCAATAGCTACATGATCCGGATTATGACGGATAATAATCTGCTTTATATCCCGATAAATAATTGCCAGCCTATTCGGCAGTTCCAGCTTCGAATCTGTTCTTATGGCACCATAATCAAAGACCTGAAGACTGCTGCCATTGTAGCCGACAACTCCATATCCGGTAATGGCCGTACCTGGATCAATTCCCAATATTTTAATAAAAAATCACTCCAAACAGCCCACCTTGACATAAAGCTTAGGTCAAAGCCTGAAAAAAATCCTATAAACATATGTTCTGTTTTTTATACCGGATTTCCTTCTTTACCTCAGTTATTACAAATATTAAACAAAGATAAAACCCAAAGCTTTGCTCTGGGTTTTATCTTTGTTTTTTAACTAAATTATTCTATTCTTCATCCATATCAAAATTAGTATATACCTCATCCACATCTTCCAGCTCTTCAAGACTGTCCAGCAACCTTAATACCTGGTCTGCTTGGACACCTGAAACCTTAACAGTATTTTTGGGGATCATGGCTACCTGAGAGGTTGAAACCTTTATACCGTTGGACTCCAATTCCTTTCGAACATTATCAAAAGCATCGGGAGCTGTTATAATTTCAAAAGCATCCTCTTCAGTTGTAACATCCTCTGCACCTGCATCCAGAGCAATCAGCAATAAATCATCCTCATCAATTCCGGTTTCCCTATCTACTATAATAAGCCCTTTTCTTTCAAACATCCAAGAAACACAATTGGATTCCCCAAGGTTTCCTCCATTTTTTGCAAATAGATGTCTTACCTCTCCGGCTGTACGATTGCGGTTATCAGTCATTAAATCAATCATTACCGCTACCCCTCCGGCACCATAGCCTTCATAGGTTATTTCCTCATAGTTGCCACTACCCAGTTCCCCGGTACCCTTCATAATCGAGCGCTGAATATTATCTCCCGGCATGTTGTTTTCCTTGGCCTTGGCAATTGCATTTTTTAACATAAAATTTTTCTCAGGGTCACCGCCGCCGCTTTTCGCAGCTAGAATTATTTCCTTGCTGACCTGAGTAAATATCTTGCCTCGGGCTGCATCCACCTTGGCTTTTTTCCTTTTTATGGTGGCCCACTTTGAATGTCCTGACATAAAATCCTCTCCCTTCCTTACCTGAAACATTTTAGCACAATGCCCTGTAAAAAACCTACCCTCGTATCATTATCCTGCAATAATTTTAATAAGAGTGAATCAATACCGGTGTAAATCCCAAATAATCTGCACTTGCTAGAAAGAAATTGATTCCCCAAAGCTTTTCCGGAAGTCTGCAACGACAGCCTTTTGAGTGAAGATGTCCATAGACAACAGTTTCTACCTGATATTTTTTAAATAGCTCGATAAACCCACTTAGCTCTCTTTTCTCATTGCAAGGCATAAAATGCATCATTACTATTATTTTTTCTACCTTCAGAGCAGCAGCACATTTTAAAGAGTTTTCCAGCCGGTTGATTTCTCTAAGATATATCTTCATATCCCTGCTTTCCTCAAAGCAGACAGAGCCGGGAATAGCCCAACCACGAGCACCACAAATGGCAATATTGTCCACCAGAACACAGTCATTTTGAATCGCCTTAATATTAGGAGGCAATAGCTTTCTTACTCTGGAAATGCTCTGCCACCAATAATCGTGATTCCCCTGAATCAATACCAGATTACCTGGCAGCAATCCTAAATATGCAATATCCGCCCAGGCATCCTCTAATCTCATTGCCCAGGAAATATCCCCGGGAACAAGGACAATGTCCTCCGGTTCAACCAGATTCAGCCAGTTTTCATAGATTTTCCTTGAATGGTCCTGCCAAAACAAATCAAGCTCGGACATGGGCTTATGCTGACCGGCAGTCCAAAAAGGAGGATCAGGATCTGTGGAAAATGAAAGATGCAGGTCACCTAATGCATATATCTTCATTGATTCTTCCCTTCATTATTACTGTATAAATAAGATACCTTATGCCTGGGTTTTTTACAACACGCTATCCGGTAAACATAAAAAAGCAGCCGGCATAACAACGCCAACTGCTTACAATATAAATAAAACTCAACTATCTGCTAACCATGAATTAAGGCAGGCAGACAGCGGGTACATACCCAAAGGGCTTGTCCCTGCTTTCTGCAGGGGAAAACCGGACTGTCCTCCTCGCTTCGACCGCAACGGAAGCAATGCTGCGCTATATAAACCCTGGGATTTTCTTCAATGTGCCTATGAACCGCCTCTTCAGAAAATAACTCCGCTTCTCTATCCTCAAGAGTTAGTGCACCTTCAGGACAGACCCCCAGACAAAAACCTGCACCATCACAAAGCTCATCCCTGATTACCTTTGCCTTGCCATCTCTGATTTCAATTGCACCCTCAGCACATGGTGATACACAAAGACCACAGCCGGTGCATTTTTCCTCATCTATTTTTACTATTTGACGCTTAATTTTCATTCTTTATACACCCCCTAATATTATTACTATTATAAATCTGGACTTTAAAAATATCTGTGAGGATTACAAAGGTAAAATGTGATAAAAATCACATTTTACCAGACACTAAAAGTTATCAGCCAAAACAGTGCTTTTCATTTAGGTCTTATTTTTGCTGTTCCAACCATTATTTTCGACTGTTAAGAGTTTTTTTTACCTAAAGCAGATTATTTATGTTATATTTTCTAAGTAGGATATTGCAGAATGGCAGAATAAGTTAACACTATAAATAAATAACTAAAATAAAAAAATCCTGAAAAATTACATACTCAGCAGAACGGTAGTACAGGAGGCAGCTTATTTAGGTACCCCTTGGTGCTTTTTTTTATATCTAAAATCCTCGCTGTACTGAAAATAATCGGAATTGTTATTCTGTTTATATAAAGTACATAAAAATCTGGAGGGATAAAAATTGAAAATTTTTGCAAAAAAGTATCTGATCCTCTTTCTTTCCCTAACCCTGCTCCTGACCATAACTTCAGGCTGTGGAAGCTCTGATCAGAAAGGTGACCAAGAGACCTACAAAATTGGTGCTATCTTTGACATAACCGGTCCTGCGTCATCTCTTGGTATTCCTGAGAGAGACTCTGCCCTGTTGATCGAAAAGGAGATAAATGATCGGGGCGGAATCAACGGACATAAAATACAGCTGATTATTGAGGATAATGAAAGTAATGAAACCAAGGCTGTTCAAGCAGCTAAAAAACTGATTGAGGTAGATAAGGTGCTGGCTATTGCCGGACCAAGCACAACCGGGACCTCAATGGCAATAATTGATACTATTCAAAAGAGTCAGATTCCTATGGTTTCTGCAGCTGCCGGAAGTGCTATTGTCAATCCCGTCGACCAAAGAAAATGGGTTTTTAAAAGTGCTCAGAGCGATTCAGTGGTTGTAGACAAGCTAACCGACTATTTAGTAGAAACCAAAGCTAAGAAAATTGCATTTCTTAGCATGAATAATGCTTTTGGTGATGGAGGCAGAAAGGTCTTCGAGACTGAAGCACCAAAAAAGGGTCTTGAGATTGTCGCTTTGGAAAAATTCGGAGCTACTGACAATGACATGACTCCCCAACTGACTAAGATCAAGTCAGTCAAGCCTGATGCCGTTGTTGTCTGGGCAATTCCCCCATCTGCATCTATTCTTACTAAAAACTATCGCCAGCTGCAAATTGATGTACCCCTGATTCACAGTCATGGTATCGGTAACCAAGCCTTTATCGATTTAGCCCAGGATGCCGCTAATGGGGTTATTTTCCCGGTTGGCAGACTGCTGGTTGCCGAAAGCCTTCCTGCGGACAATCCGCAGAAGAGTGTTCTGGTAAAGTATGCCGCGGATTATGAAGCTATGTTTAAACAACCTCGCAGTACCTTTGGAGGCCATGCCTATGACTCAATATCACTAATCGTGGCAGCAATCGAAAAAGCAGGTCCGGATCGAATTAAAATAAGAGATGAACTGGAGAAAATTCAAGGCTTTGCAGGTATTTCCGGTATTTTCAATATGTCGCCCCAGGATCATAATGGCTTACAAAAAGACGCCCTGGTAATGGTGAAAATTGAAAACAATAAATGGGTTGTTGTTGAGTAATTCAATTAAACAAACAAATAGCAAACGAATTATAGCATCTGAAATATGATGCTATAATTCGTTCCCAAGATAATGCCGCAATTTCACTTTAAGGTTTCAATCTTTATCTTGTCACAATACTGGCCTTGTGGTATATTTTCCATGTAATTAAAGGAAGAATAGCATTTTTATAAATTATTTCAGAATGAGGAAAAGGGGTTTATCTAAATGCCCTTGGGCAATGAATTACTGCAATATTTATTAACCGGTCTGACCCTTGGTGGAATTTATGCTTTGATTGCACTGGGTTTTGTTACCATCTATACTGTAACCGGACATATTAACTTCACCCAGGGTGAATTTGTAATGCTTGGTGCCCTGACCAGTATCAGTATGATCAAGCTTGGCCTGCCCATGTGGCTGGCCATTACTGTTGCTGTTGCTATTGTTGGAATATTTGGTGCAGCCTTTGAAAGAGTGGTTATATATCCGGCCCGTAATTCATCAGTGGTAACTATAATAATAATTACTATCGGCTTTTCTGTCGCTATTCGCGGTGTGGCCCTGCTCCTTTGGGGTACTCAGTCTTACCCGATGCAGCCCTTTTCCTCAGGACCGCCGATAAATATTCTGGGTGCTATTATGAACCGGCAAAGCATTTGGGTTTTACTGTTAAGCATCGTTGTAGTAATCACCCTCTTTATTTTCTTTGAACGGACTGTAATGGGCAAGGCTCTAAAAGCCTGTGCAATAAATCGTTTGGCTGCCAGCTTAATGGGCATAAGTCCACAAAAAATGTCTCTTTTCTGCTTTAGTTTGTGTGCCTCAATCGGAGCCCTTGCCGGTATATTTATTACCCCTATCACCACTGCCACCTACGACATGGGACTGATGCTGGGGTTGAAGGGCTTTGTAGCAGCTGTATTGGGTGGTCTTACCAACACCACCGGAGCCATACTGGGAGGTTTCCTTTTGGGAATACTGGAGGCCATGGGAGCCGGGCTTATTTCCTCAGGATACAAGGATGCCATATCCTTTTTAATCCTCCTGCTGGTACTGCTGAACAGACCGGAAGGATTACTGGGAAAACCGGAAAGAGATCGAGTCTGATAAAAATACATAAACCGGAGTCTAAAAGTGAAAACAAAAAGTACAAAGGGCTTCTTACAGCGTAATCTATCAATAATATTTTTTATTGCTATAGTGATTCTGATTGCATTGCTGATTCCAAATCCCTACTATTTGGGTAATTTTGTGATTATCGGCATTTTTACAATTGTAGTTGTAGGTCTTTGCCTGCTTATGGGCTACACCGGACAGGTGTCTCTCGGACATGCAGCGTTTTATGGATTGGGTGCTTATAGCTCTGCCCTGTTGACTGCTAAAGTGGGTTTTACACCTCTTTTGGCAATGGTTATTGCTGCAGTAATAACCGGTATAGTTGCCTTTCTGATTGGCATCGCGACCCTTAGACTAAAGGAGCACTACCTGGCCTTAGCAACCTTGGGATCCGGAATTATCATTTATATTTTTTTCAATGAACAGGTCAATATTACCGGAGGTCCTTCAGGCTTTTCCGGTATACCCTATTTTAGTTTTGGCAGCTGGCAATTTGACACTGAGAGAAGCTATTATTTCTTGGTTTGGTCTTTTGTTTTGCTGGCCATAATCTTCGCCAGAAATATTGTAAGCTCAAGAATAGGCAGAGCATTACGTGCTATTCACACCAGTGAGATAGCCGCCACCTGTATGGGAATCCCGGCCTTTCAATACAAGGTCCAGATTTTTGTTATAAGTGCTATTTATGCCAGCATTGCCGGATCCCTTTATGCTCATTATATTACCTTTATGAGCCCTTCCCCTTTTGGTTTTCAGGCATCAGTTGAATTTGTGCTTATGGCCGCCATCGGTGGTCTGGCCAGCATTTGGGGTCCGCTTTTTGGGGTAACCGCAGTATTGTTTTTAACTGAATTTTTGAAGACTGTTGTCCCGGAAATAATGCCTTCAGCCGGAGGAGAGTATGAAATTATCTTTTTTGGTTTGATTTTGGTGATAGTCATGATTTTCATGCCTGAGGGACTGGTTGGAGGAATAAAGGACTATTTTGCTAAAGGAAAAATCAAAAAGCTGGCAATTAAAGTAAATCAGGACTTGGCTGAATTTCCTGAAAATGACCTGCCTAGTGACAGAAATAAGGGGGTCCAATAATGAGTCTGCTGGAAATAGAAAATTTAACCAGAAATTTTGGCGGTGTAACCGCTGTTGCAAATATGAGCTTTCAGGTAAATACCGGGGAAATTGTCGCCTTTATCGGTCCCAATGGTGCCGGCAAGACTACACTTTTTAACTTAATTACCGGTTTAATCAAGCCTGATTACGGAACAATAAAATTTAAAAATATAGATATTACCGGTAAAGTGCCGGAAAAAATAGCCGCTCTGGGTATTAACCGAACCTTTCAAAATCTGCAGCTTTTTAACGGCATGACTGTTGTGGAAAATGTTATGGTTGGAGCCCACCGTCATGGTAAACAGGGGTTACTCCAGGCAGGATTTTCCTTCCCCGGGGTGGCCAAGGAAGAACGCTTTATTTTGGCAAAAGCTATGGAAAAGCTTGAATTAGTGGGGCTAACTGATAAAAAAGATATTCCTGTGGAAATTCTCCCCTATGGCCAGCAAAGGTTGCTGGAAATTGCACGAGCAATGGCGATGGAACCTAAAATGCTGTTGCTGGATGAACCTGCAGCCGGATTGAATCAAGGGGAAACCGATATACTTGGAGATTTAATCTGCAAACTGCCAAAAATGGGAATGACCATATTGCTGGTGGAGCACAACATGGACCTGATAATGAGAATATCTCATCATATTGTTGTCTTAGACCACGGGTCAAAGCTTTTTGAAGGAAATCCCGGAGAGGTTCAAAATGATGCCAAGGTTATTGCAGCCTATCTGGGTGAGGAGATTGTATAATGTTATATGTAAATAATTTACACACTTGGCATAGCTGGAATCACGCACTGAAAGGTATTACCTTTCACGTGCCTCCGGGAAGTATAGTGGCTATAGTCGGTGCCAACGGTGCCGGAAAAAGTACTCTCCTGGGTACCTTAGCTGGAGTATACCGATTTTCCCAGGGGGAAATAACTTTGGATGGGGAAATCAGCAAAAATATGCCTCCGGAAAAGGTAGTTCGCCAAGGTATTTGCTTGGTTCCGGAAGGGCGACAAATATTCGAATCCTTGACTGTTGAGGATAATATTATCTTAGGTGCCTACCATCGCTGGGGGAAAAACCACAATTCCGTCAGGGAAGAGGTGCAAAAAGTCCTGGAGATATTCCCTGCTCTGGCGCCTAGGCTTAAGGACCATGCAGGCGGATTAAGCGGCGGAATGCAGCAAATGCTGGCTATTGGCCGAGGTCTTATGGCCAAACCAAAGGTAATGTTGCTGGATGAGCCCTCTCTGGGCCTGGCACCCCTTTTGGTTAAAGAGATATTCTCAACTATCCTGGATCTCAAAAAAAATGGTACTACTATCCTTTTGGTAGAACAAAATGCTCGGGCGGCTATGGAGGTAGCTGACTGGGTATATGTAATGGACCACGGGAATATTGTCCTGGAGGGAAATCCCACCGAATTGAAAAAGGACCTGCGGGTTCAGCAGGCCTATTTGGGAAGAGGCTATATCCAAGAGGCAATTGCAGATTAAGGACTCTTTTTCTTATTAGGAGCAATGCTGATTAATAACAATATTACTGCTACTATTGAAGCAATCACGGTATAGATTATCAAAGGATATTTACCTGCATAGCCTGACTGGGAATAGTGCTTCAGCAGTATTCCTCCGTAAGCCCAGATAATTACTGCGCCATATGGGACGTCCCTGCGTTTTCGAATTATTGCTGCGGCAATTACAATCCCGGCTACCAAAGCAAAAATTGTCCAAAACTCCCGGGAAATTCCCCAGCCATCCCAACCCAGACTTACTGAAAGAACCATAGCATTGGCGATTGTTGCTACTGTAATCCAGCCAAAATAAACACTAAAGGGAAGCTTAACAAAAAGCCTCTCTTTTTTTGTCAGCGTTTGGTGGTACAGCCTTGTATTTACCAGAGCCAAGGATATTAATATGATTAAAATCAATACCATGGAAAGTGGCATAATTTTGTAATGCCAGCTGAAAATCCAAAATCCATTGGACCAGGACGAAATAATAAAACCACTGCTTACAGCCTTAATCAAACCATGATCGTCTTTTTTCCAAAAGGCTACTTGCCAGATTATAAAAAGGGCAAGCAAAAAATAAATCAGACCCCAAATTGAAAAGGTTATTCCTGCAGGGGCAAAGAGATTGGGATAGTGCTGAGAAACCTGTCCGGTAGTCAGACCATTGATAGGAAGAAGGTTAGCCAGCATATTGACTGTTATCATAAAGGCAAAGGAAATTATATTTAATATTATCAATTTTACTTTGTTGGTGTTTTTTGAAAAATCCTTATATTTTACCATTAGCTCACCTCAGAAAAAGTTTAACATATACAGCTGACAGTAAC
>JAAXTT010000125.1 GCA_013336365.1 Peptococcaceae bacterium | reverse complement strand
CTTTAATTGTGAGCTGAAGTTTATCTGTCCATGTTGACTTTCTGCAGAATCCAAGGAGATTGTTAAATCTATCTCGGTATAATCACTTGCACTCGTCTTAGCCTTTGTTGTATCCAAAAAAATCACAGGCACACTCTCCGTATCACAAATGAAATTATATTAAAGTGCCCCTATCTTTGTCAAGGATTTACTGAAAATCAGCGACCAAAAACAGCATTACTTTTATACCCGGCAAAAATTAGTGCCTACCCTGCTACCACCTTAGTATAATTCAGATGATGATTATTTGCCAGTATTAATTAGAAAATCAAGCTCTATATGAATTACTTAAGTCTATAGTATCCGATAGTAGTATCCATAATATGATATAATTTATAATAATTTTTTATTTTATATGGAGGTAAAATATGTCAACATACAAAGAGACAGAGCTTCCCGGCATAGGAATGAAATTTCAAATTGATACAAATAGCGGTGATAAGCTCGTAATTATACTTCATGAGGATGGAAAAAGAGAAATTCATCATTTTGATTATGATGACCCCGAAGACAGCATCTCAATGGTAACTCTGGATGACACAGAAGCTCGCCGGGTTGGCGCTATTCTTGGGGGCATGGTTTATATGCCTACAGCGCTGGAAACAGTGGATGTGGAATTTGAGGATATGGTAATTGAGTGGTTCAAGATACCGGCTGATGCAAAATCTATAAATATGACCTTGGGAGATTTAGATGTTCGCAACCAGACAGGTGCAACAATCATTGCCTTTGTAAATAAAAATCATGAAAAAACTATTAATCCCGGATCTCAGGAAATAGTTAGAAAGGATTGCACCCTGGTTATAATCGGCGAAAGGAGTCATGTAAAACAGTGTAAAAAGCTTATTATGGAAGGGAGCGTGAAGTAATGCAATATAGCCTGTTTCTAGAAATAGGACTGGCAATAGCTATTGTTGCCTTAGCTGGATTAATCTCCTTCCGTATGCGCTTTTCCATTGTACCTGTTCTAATACTGGCCGGCTTGGCTGTAGGTCCGCATCTCCCCGTGATAGGTATTTTTAACCTCCAATTCACAGAAATCAAACCTTTAATCAATTTTATGGGCAGATTGGGAGTGCTCTTCCTGCTATTTTATTTAGGGCTGGAATTCTCGTTGGGAAGACTTATGAAAGCGGGTCCTTCAATAATCAAGGGCGGCACTATCTATATTATTATCAACTTTACCTTGGGAATTGGGTTTCCCCTATTGATGGGCTGGCCCTTAAGGGAATCCCTGGTTGCTGCCGGAGTAACCACTATCTCCTCCAGTGCCATTGTTGCCAAGCTTATTGTTGATTTAAAGCGTTCTGTCCGGGCAGAAACGGAAATGATTTTAGGACTAATGATGTACCAAGATGTTTTTATTGCCATATACCTTTCAGTTGTCTCCGGTCTGCTGCTAACAGGTGCAACTTCCCCAATAAGCATTTTAAAGTCTGCAGTTATTGCTATTGGCTTTATGGCCAGCTTTATTCTTGTAGGCCGCAAACTTGTCCCATTCCTTAATCGCATTCTAAGAACTCAATCAGATGAAGTCTTTATGCTGGTTGTTTTTGCCATTCTAACCCTAGTTGCCGGCTTTTCTGAATCAATTCATGTGGCCGAAGCTGTTGGCGCACTGCTGGCCGGATTAATACTTGCTGAAACCGAGCATGTGGAGAGAATTGAAGTAATTGTTGTACCTTTCCGTGATTTTTTCGGGGCCATTTTCTTTTTCAGCTTCGGTCTAAGCATTAATCCTACCGGTCTGGCAGGAGCAATTTGGCCTGCTCTGGGTGCCGTATTGCTGACAATACTTGGCAACTTCTCAGCCGGCATGATTGCCGGTCGCAATTCGGGGTATTCTCATAAAGCGTCAACAAATATTGGCCTGACCATAACCTCCAGGGGAGAGTTTTCAATTATTTTGGCAGGTCTTGCTGCCACAGCAGGACTAATGCCCATCCTCCAACCCTTCGTCGCTCTCTACGTTCTTCTGCTGGCTATCCTAGGACCCTTGATGACTAAGGAGTCAAAACTCATCTACTCTGTATTGAGTCCTATTTTTAAATGGCCTTTGCCAAAAAAATCTCCCAGACACAAAAGCTCAGACCTTGAGGTCTGATTGGATTAACCTTTAAAATAATATTAATATGATTATGATTGTTCGTCTGTGGAATACTAAAAATTTGCGTCACTTATATTATCTGAGCAGATAATTTGCTAGAATTAAATGGATTTCAGTTTATTAATAATATCTATTTAAGAGGAGAACCTAGATATGCAATTACAAAAAAATACTCCAAAAGGCTCAAAAGCCGAGCTTTATCTTGACCTGATTGAGCTGTTTACCGGAACCTCCCTGGTATTGTTTATTTGGACTCATATGATCTTTGTTTCCTCTATACTGCTGGGAGCTGATTTCTTCAATCATCACTCGGAAAATCTGGATAGATACTATCTTTCCTATTTGGGTATACCCTTCGTTATTATAATTTTCGTTACTCATGCAATAGTAGCAGGCAGAAGAATTCCTGCCAACTACCGTGAACAGAGGACCCTGCTGTCTCACTTAAAAACTCAGGGAGGCACTGACACCCTAATCTGGTTTTTTCAGGTAATTTCCGGCATAGCTATCCTTTTTCTTGGCATAGCTCATATGGCCATGATACTAAGCCAGTGGCCTATTGGTGCTATTACCAGCTCAGATAGAGTTCACAGCTTCTGGTGGTTCTATCTTATTTTGATTTTACTCAGCCTTTATCATGCGGGTTTTGGTATTTACCGCCAATTTGTTAAATGGACCTGGTTTTCCAGAAAACCCCTGAGATTTGTAGCAATTACCCTCACTGCTTCAATATTTATCCTGTCTATATTTACCCTGTTGACAATGTACAAACTGGGAGGTTCCTTATAATGGCAAGCAAAACCATAATCTGTGATGTATTAATTGTAGGGGCAGGATTAGCCGGAGAAAGGGCTGCCATCGAGTCAGCAGCCAAAGGATTGGATGTAATAGTACTCAGTCTTGTTCCGCCTCGCCGTTCCCATAGTACTGCAGCTCAGGGAGGCTGTCAGGCATCCTTGGGAAATAGTGCTATGGGAGAAGGAGATACCACTGATATCCATTTTTCTGATACTGTAAAGGGCTCGGATTGGGGCTGTGACCAAGCAGTTGCCAGACTATTTGCAGAGACTGCCCCTCACGCTGTTCGCCAGATGGCTAATTGGGGAGTGCCGTGGAATACTGTTACTGCAGGTAAAAAACTACTTCCTGATGGTATGGAAGTAGAAGAAAAAGAAGAAAAATCAGGATTGATTAATGCCCGAGACTTTGGTGGAACCGCAAAATGGCGGACCTGTTATACCTCTGATGGGACCGGTCATTCTCTTCAATATGCAGTAGATAGCATGACAGCACGATTGGGGATAAATATTCATCAAAGAATGGAAGCAATTTCCCTAATACATAACGGAGATAAATGTCTGGGTGTGATAGCTCGCTGTCTTGTAACAGGAGAACTGACAGCCTATCTTGCAAGAGTAACAGCTATAGCTACAGGAGGATATGGCAGACTGTATGGCGCATCAACTAATGCAGTCATTAACGAAGGAACCGGCATGGCTATAGCACTGGACACAGGTCTCGTACCCCTTGGCAATATGGAGGCTGTTCAGTTCCACCCCACCGGTCTTGTGCCTGTATGGATTCTGATTACCGAGGGTGCACGAGGTGATGGTGGTTTTTTGCTGGATAAAAATCACCATCGATTTATGCCGGATTATGAGCCTAAGAAAAAGGAATTGGCATCCAGAGATGTGGTGTCTCGACGAATGATTCAGCATATCCGGAAGGGCTTCGGAGTAGAAAGTCCCTATGGCCAGCATCTCTGGCTTGACATAAGACACCTGGGTGCTAAGCATATAAATGCAAACCTGCGGGAGATAAAAAATATCTGCTTAAATTTTGCCGGTATCGACCCTGTTGACAGCCTGATTCCCGTGCGTCCAACTCAGCATTATAGCATGGGTGGCATAAGAACAAATATCGATGGAATGGCTTATGGACTTAAAGGTCTGTTTTCTCTTGGAGAATCGGCCTGCTGGGATCTCCACGGCTTCAATCGCTTAGGTGGCAATTCTCTGGCCGAAACAATTGTCAGTGGCTGGATTGTAGGAAAAAAAATTGCAGAATATGCCCAGGGGGCAGAGCTGGAATTTACCTACAGTCACATAGACAGCGTCTTAAAATTTGAGCAGCAAAGAATAAACAATCTGATATATCGCAGTGATGGTAAAGAAGATGTCTTTATCTTGAGAAAAGAAATGGAAGACATTCTGACTCATAAGGTAGGTTTTTTTATAAATGGTTCTTATTTGCAACAGGCGTTCATCAACCT
>JAAXTT010000031.1 GCA_013336365.1 Peptococcaceae bacterium | reverse complement strand
TCAAGGAGAAACTCTATAGTTCCGGCCCCGCAATAATGAACTGCACTTGCCGCCTTTATTGCCGCCTCACCCATTTCACTTCTCAGCTTATCATTCAGAGCTGTAGATGGTGCTTCCTCAATTACCTTTTGATTTCTTCTCTGAATTGAACAATCTCTTTCTCCCAAATGAACCACATTACCATATTTATCACCTAAAATTTGAAACTCAATATGTCTGGGATGTACAACAAATTTTTCCAAATATACCTCAGCATTGCCAAAAGCCGCCAAGGATTCTGCACTGGCTGTCTGCAGGGCTGAAACCAACTCTTCCGGGCAATTGGCAACTCTCATTCCTCTGCCACCACCTCCGGCAGAGGCTTTGACCATAACCGGGTAACCGATTTCCCCGGCGATTCTGAAAGCAGTTTCCTCATTATCTACCGGACCAGGAGAACCGGGCACAACCGGCACTCCTGCCTTAACAACAGTTTCTCTTGCTACTGCCTTGTCACCCATTTTTTCTATTGCCTCAGGTGAGGGACCTATAAAAATAAGTCCATGCTCTTGAACCATTCTGGCAAAATTGGCGTTTTCAGACAAAAAACCAAATCCTGGATGAATAGCATCTGCGCCTGTCGTTAAAGCGGCACTTATTACATTATCGATATTTAAATAGCTATCTCTGGGTGATGCAGGTCCTATACAAACTGATTCATCTGCCGCTAAAACCGGCAATGAATCCTTGTCTGCCTCTGAATAAACTGCAACACTTAATACTCCCATTTCCTTACAGGCTCTGATTATTCTTAAGGCAATTTCTCCCCTGTTTGCAACTAACAGCTTTTTTATCATAAATACTCCTTAATCATTTGGTTTAATAGAAAACATTGGCTGGCCATATTCAACCGGCTCACCATTTTCCAGCATTATTTCTACTATTTCACCAGCAATATCTGCTTCAATTTCATTCATTAGCTTCATAGCCTCTACAATGCACAATATTTGTCCTTTTTTTACAATGTCCCCCACAGTAACAAAGGGAGGTGCATCTGGGGCAGGAGTACTGTAAAAAGTACCTACCATAGGAGATTTAATTTTATGTGCTGATTCCATAGCTTTTTCTGAAGCAGTCTTTTCAATCTGCACAGAAGACGGAGCTTCCCCATCCTGATTTTTTGATTCCTTGGATTTCTTGGAGTCGTGCCCCTTTTCAAGGGAACCTTTTCTTAGAACAATTTTATTATTTTTATTTTCCAGGATCAGCTCCTGAATTTCCGACTGGTTAATTAACTGGATTAATTCCTTTATTTCTGCAATATTCATATCCTGCTCTCCCTTCACTGCTAGATTATTGGCTTTGTTATTTTCCGGCTGCACACATTCCTCAGGGGGATAGCCCGGAGTCTGCTCCCCGGCCCGGTATTTGAAAAACTTCTGGGCAACCTCCAGAAAAATCGCATAGCTTAAATAATCCTCTTCCGATTTTGCCAGATCACCGGCATCCTTTCTGGCTTTCTCCATTCCCGGTTCAAGCAAGTCTGCCGGTCTGCCTGCATATTCCTCTCTATCACCCAATATTTTTGCTTTTATTTCTTTGTTGATTGGTGCGGGAGGCTTTCCATAAAGACCCTGTACGTAGGATCTTACCTCTCCCGGAACCATTTTATATCTTTCTCCGGTCAAAACATTCAGTACTGCCTGAGTACCTACAATCTGGCTGGTTGGAGTAACCAGCGGGGGATAGCCCATTTCCTCTCTGACCCGGGGTATTTCCTCCAAAACTTCAGGCAACCTGTCAGAGGCATTTTGTTGCTCAAGCTGACTTATTAGATTTGTAATCATTCCTCCGGGCACTTGATGTTCAAATACCCTAAGATCATTTATTCTGGTAAGGCCTCTTTTTTGCCCTAAATCCTGACGAAGTTTTTCAAAATAGCTGGCTACCTCAAATAATGCCTTCATGCTCAAGCCAGTATCATAGGGAGTATTTTTCAAAGCCCGCACTATAGTCTCCACCGGAGGCTGGGAAGCTCCAAAGGCCAATGGCACTGAGGCAGCATCCAAAACATCGACTCCGGCCTCTACTGCCTTGAGATAGGTTCCGACTGCCAATCCCCCAATATAGTGGCTATGCAGTTGGATTGGGCAATCATATTTCTCCTTTATCCTGCTGACCAACTCATAAGCATAGTGAGGAGTCAGCAGTCCGGCCATATCCTTGATGCAAATAGAATCAGCACCCATCTGTTTCAAAGAGCTGACAGTATCTATATAATGCTCTATTGTGTGCACCGGGCTAACTGTATAGGCAACTGCAGCTTGCATATGAGCACCGGCCTTTTTCCCTACACGAATTGAGGTTTCAAGATTTCTTATATCATTAAGGGCATCAAAAACCCGGATAATATCAATGCCGTTTTCTACTGACTTTTCAACAAAGGACTCAACAACATCATCAGGATAATGTTGATAGCCCACCAAGGACTGCCCTCTCAGCAACATCTGCAAAGGAGTCTTTTTTACATGTCGTTTTATTTCCCTGAGTCTCTCCCAAGGATCCTCTCCCAGAAATCTCAGACAAACGTCAAAGGTTGCTCCGCCCCAAACCTCCAAGGAATGATAGCCTATACTGTCCATCATTTCCACGGCAGCCACCATATCCCTGGTGCGCATTCTTGTTGCCCATAGACTCTGATGTCCATCTCTTAATGTGGTTTCAGTAATTCCAACTCTAGTCAAGTTATCACCCTGTTTAATATATTTTACTGGCCTAAGATAATTCCAGATTTTCTCTTTTTTTTACCCAGCAATTCAGTTAACATTATAAGTTATTTTTATAAAAACTGATAGTAGCCATAAGCATGTATACAATATAATTAACCTTTTGTCTAATGTTTTTATGTTAAATTATTAAGTGTGCTTTTTATTTTCCGCCAATGGGGAATAAATTTATCCAGGAAGGAATAAAAACGCTTTGTATGATTTCTCTCCAGCAAATGAACCAGTTCATGAATTATAACATACTCAAGACAATCTACACTCTTCTTTACCAACAACAGGTTTAGCCAGATTTTCCTTTTACTTATATTACAGGTGCCCCAACGAGTTTTCATTGTTTTTATGCCCCATTCAGCTGCAGACACACCTACTTTGTCCTGACACGCCTTACTCAGTATATCTATTTCAGCCCTCATCTGGGTCCTATACCAGCTATTAATGATATTTTCCCGATGTCTGGCAGTACTTGTTTCTCTGGCCTGCAATATTATTTTGTTTCCATCAACCTGAACCATGTTTTTGTGGGAGTATACGAGCTCCAGATTATATTCCTTGCCCCAAAAAGGGATGCAGTCTCCTGATAGATAACTGCACTCTACCGGTGCAGGTTGCTTCCTGATTCTGTCCAGTTTTTTTGCAATCCAGATTGATTTAGATTTGACAAAAAGCTCAATTCTCTCTTCACTCATAGCAAGAGGTGCCGAAACACAAACCCTTCCATCAGACGCTTTTATGGAAAGATAAAGATTTTTTATTTTTTTCTTGGATATTTCAATTTCAATATCATTAATAATTAATTTTTCCAATTGATTTTCTCCCAACAATCTATCTAGGTAATCGTGATAACTTATGCTGAAAATGGCAGCCAAGGGCCGCCATTTAAACAGTAAAACTATTGCTTATGTAAAAAATAACACCATTATTATGCTCTCTTTAAATACTGTCCTGTTCTGGTATCTATTTGCAAAATATCACCTGTATTAATAAAGAAGGGAACCTGAATAATATAGCCGGTTTCCAAGGTGGCCGGCTTTGAACCGCCACTTGCAGTATCTCCCTTTATTCCGGGGCTTGTTTCGATAACCTCCAGCTCAACAGTATTGGGAAGATCTAACCCTATAGGCTTACCGTGGAATATCATTACATGAATAATCATGTTTTCCTTAAGATACCTAACTGCATCTCCCAGCTGCTCAACGGACATAATACTTTGATCGTAGGTTTCCATATCCATAAAATGATAATCAGCATCATCGTTGTATAGATATTGATACTCTCTTTTATCAACTCTTCCCTTAGGAAATTTGTCCCCTGGATTGAAGGTTTTTTCAATAACCGCACCATTTTGCATGTTTCTGAGCTTGCAGCGGACAAATGCCGCCCCTTTGCCGGGCTTTACATGCTGAAACTCAATGATTGGATATACCTCGCCCTCATATTCAAGGGTAACGCCGTTTTTAAAATCGTTGGTTGATAGCATTTTTTCATCTCCTTTTGCATTTATAGATAAATTTATAATTTTATCCCAAAACAAATAGCTCTTTTTTAGGAGTTTTGGTCAATATTCTGCAACCATTTTCTTCAACAACTACTGTATCCTCTATTCTTATCCCACCCCATCCGGGCAGATAAATCCCGGGCTCAACTGTTATTACCATGTTTTTTTTCAGAACAGCGTCATTCTTTGCCGATATTCTTGGATCCTCATGAATTTCAAGACCTAGACCATGACCGGTGCTATGTCCGAAAAAATCCCCATAACCATGTTTTTTTATAATTTCTCGGGTTACTGTATCTACCAGGGAGGCTCTAACCCCCTCACGAACAGCATCCAGTCCCGCCTGTTGAGCTTCCAGCACAATATTATATATTTCCTCCATTTTATCGGTCTTTTTACCGATAGCTACTGTTCTGGTCAGATCAGAATTATAGCCTGCTAATAGGGCGCCAAAATCCATAGTTAAAAGCTCATTATTAATTATTCTTTTGGGGCTTGCCGTTCCATGTGGCATTGCAGCCCTTGGTCCTGAAGCAATTATCATCTCAAAGGCTAATCCTTGAGCCCCGGATTTCTTAAAAAAATATTCTATCTCAAGAGCCAATTCAGCTTCAGATACTCCTTCTCTAATGAAGGGGAAAATATGTGCCATGCCCCTATCGGTTAATTCTGAGGCTGCAGCAATCCTTTCTATTTCAAGATAATCCTTAATCACCCTGATTTCTTCAATCAATCCATAAATAGGTCTGATTTCAATACCCGAAAGGCTGGCCTCAAGCTTGCAGAAAAATTGATAGGTCAGGTGACTGCCTTCAGCTCCCAAAGAGTTTAAGTCATAGCTTGCAGATTTTCCGGCTAAAACATCAAAAATACTCTCAGTAGCCACAATCAATTCTGCATGGGGGGATTGTTCTTTTCCCTGCTGCTCATATCTGAAATCAGTTATTAACAAGATATCCTTATAAGTAACAAGCAACCAACCGCTGGAACCGGTAAAGCCACTGAAAAAAAATATATTTTCCGGCTTTGAGATAAAAAATGCGTCCAGTTTTTCCTTAAGCATAGCCTGCCTTAGTTTGTTTAAACGAGCTTGATACAATAGTAATCAATTCCTTGCCAATAATTTATTTTGCCAGCTTCACTGCCGCCCTCAAACCGAGCAGGTAGCTATCCACACCAAACCCGGAAATCTGACCGGCAGCAACAGGAGTAATTACCAGTCTTTGCCGAAATTCCTCTCGGGCATGAACATTTGACATATGCACCTCTACCACAGGAGTAACAACTGAGGCGACAGCATCACGGATAGCTATACTATAATGGGCCAAAGCGCCGGGATTAAAAAGTATTGCCTTGTAGGAATCCGGTGCCTGATGGATCCAGTCAATCAATTGTCCCTCATGATTTGACTGTTTATGATCCAAGGAAACCCCGAGCTCTCCGGCTAATTGCTCCAGTTTCTCCTCTATCTCCTTCAAGGTGCACAAACCATATATGTCAGGCTCTCTCATGCCCAACTGATTGAGATTAGGTCCATTTAATACAAGTATTTTCATTGTTTTCTCCAAATAATATATTCTTCTCTCACCGAAAATATTTTAGCATAGTAACGGATTTTTGGGAATTAGTAATTAATTGCCACTTATCATCATCTCATCAATTAATATTGTGGGGGCACCCATTCCTCCAAAAAAGGTTAAATCATTGCCGATATCCTTTACATTTTTCATCATATCAATAATATTCCCGGCCAAAGCAACTCCCCGGACAGGATAGGTTATTTCGCCATTTTCAATCATAAGACCTGATACTCCCAGTGAGAAATCACCAGAGATAGGATTGGCTGTGTGCATGCCCAGGACCTCAGTTATATATAGTCCTTTTTTAATGCCGGCAATTATTTGCTTCGGGTCCCGTTCACCTTTCTCAATAAATAAGTTAGTGATGCCCACCTCAGGAGTTGATTTAAAGGAGCTGCGCACACCATTTCCGGTGGATTTAACCCCATCCTTTAAGCCTGTATAAGAGTTATATAAAAACCCCTTCAAAACTCCATCGGTAACCAGCTCAGTTCTTCCGGTGGCAACGCCTTCTCCGTCAAAGGGTGATGAGGCAATACCCCCCGGCAGCTTTCCGTCATCAATAATATTAATCTTCTTCGCTGCGATATCTTGACCGGTCTTACCAATGAACAACGATCTGCCCTTCTGAACTGCTTCTGCTGTTAAAGATGGGGCTATAAGCTCTAAAAAACCGGTTGCCACATAGGGTTCAAGCAGAACCGCAATCTTTTGAGAAGAAATTGTTCTGGCACCCAGCATTCTTACTGCCCGTTCAGCAGCTTCCTGACCGGTTTGATAAGGATTGAGCTCACTGTATTTTAAACCATAATTTATTGCAAAGCCTGTTTGACTGTCGTCATCCTGAACAGCTACCAAGGCTATATATATACCACAATAGGTTCCGTGGTGAAATAGCTCAAGTCCATTGCTATTGACAATGACAGTTTCAACCTCGGCCTCCAGGTAACTTGAGGTCTCTACTATTTTCACTCTTGAATCATAATCACGGGCTGACTGCTCTATATTTTTAGCCAGTATTATCTTTTCCTCTACTGACGTATCCCCAATCCTTGGGTCGAACAGGTCCAGACTGGGATAAGCGGTGGACGCACCGGGAAGAATTCTGAATGGGTCCTGAGAAGTTGATTTCGCATTTACCAAAGCCGCTTCAACTGCCTTAGCTATTTTTTTCTCGCTAAGATCTGAAGTATAAGCAAAACCGGTTCTATTGCCTTTCATCACCCTTATTCCCAATCCACCCTCATCGGCAAGCTTCATAGTTTCAACCTTATTATCCCGAACCTCAATATTCAGCTCCCGGTTATTGCTGATATAAGCCTCTGCCATATCAGCACCCATACCGTCTGCATGCTCAATCACCGCTCTGCCTATGGCTTTCATCTCATTTTCCTTGTGATTCATTGACCCACCTCCAAAACCCTTTGATCCCTTCGATTCACCAGGTATGTCTTATCTATGCATTATTTGTCATATATTTTGTCATTAAATTAATATTCCATACTTTCTTAAACATTCCTTTGTTAATATAAAAAAAGACGCCTATACGTCTCTCTTTGTGTTGAGGGAAGGGTTGTTGACAATACCGTCTGGTTCGAAAAAATCTTGAATAGTAATCCTCGGAACTAGAGAGGGAAGTTCTTTTTGTTGACTTACAGCTCTGATTATAACTAATATTTTTTACTTCAATTATAATTTTTCGCACCGAAATTCGGATCAAAAGATTTGCCTTACAATTTCCTCATCCGATATCTTTTCGATAGATCAGTGACTTGATATTTCTATAAGTTATGTCTAGGGTTTCATGTTTTACGTCAGTGGCTTTAAATTTCATTAAAGTGAAAACAATCTGTACACATAAACCGATTCCAAATGCTGCAATAACGGTTCCAATACCCACCGGACCCCCAAATATCCAACCTATCAGAACAGCTGAGGATTCAATTATGATTCTGCATAATCCAACCGAAAGATTACTCTTTCTTTCAAATGCAACCATAAGACTGTCCCTTGGCCCTGCACCAAATCCGGAACGAATATAAAAATATGATCCGAAGGCAATTATAAAGAATCCTATTGTTATTTCTAAAATTCCCGACAACAAACCTTGCATTTGAGGTATGAAGTCCAACAACAATAATCCATCTATAAAAACACCCATGAGTACCATATTCAAAATTGTCCCAAATCCAAGCTTTTCTCCCATAAGCACGACTATAATACATATAACAAAGCTTGTGAGAATAGAGGCATTGCCTATGGATAAACTAATCCTTTCACCAAGCCCCTGATGAAAAACCTCCCAGGGCGCATATCCCAAGTTTGCTTTCATTGTTAAAACAATCCCTGCTGAAAACAGAACAATACCTATTATTAAATCGCCAACCCTTTTCAAATAGCTTCTCATAACCTTCTCCATAAACAATGAATTTGACGATTGTACTTAAAAAAATTCGCACCTGTGGTAGATTCTATAACAGTGTTATAGAATCTACCAGAAAAATGCTTTATACATATAAGTCGTCTCTTTAGTCGGTAACCAAGAAGGAGCAGGAATCCTGCCCCTTCTTCATTAATTATAAATATGCTATTATAACTAATCCTTAAAGTTATTTTGCCTTAAAAATCAGCCCAAGACTTGAACTCTTTTAATATAAATACCTATTGTTTTGATTATTATTAATACTGCAGTACACTTAGTATTGAATAAATTTTTCTCCCGAAACACCACAAATGCTACATTTATCCGGTCTTATCTTTTCTATATTTCCACATACGGGACATAGTAAATAGAATATTTCTTCCGTCTGATCAAGGTTTTCTAACGCGTCCTGATAAAGCTTCGCATGCATTTCTTCAGCTTTCATGGCGAAGGTGAAGGACATAAGAGCGGCTTTGTTTCCAACCGATTCAGCTTCTTTTACAAAGTCAGGATACATTTCCTTATACTCATGAGTTTCACCTGCTATGCCATCCTTTAGGTTATCCACTGTTGAACCAACTTTTCCTGCAACTTCAAAATGTTTCAAGGCATGCAGGGTTTCGGCGTCAGAAGCAGCTCTAAATAGTTTGGCTGCATTAATTTTTCCTTCCTTTTCAGCTTTCTTTGCGTACGCCAAATACTTTCTATTTGCCTGTGACTCTCCCGCAAATGCTACCATTAAGTTTTCATAGGTCTTATTCTCAACCATTTTTGTTTCCTCCAAATTTATCATATTTATTTTTCCTGAACATATTTTGCCTGGGGACAAGTATAGAAAAAAGGAAGCTTGATATGGGAAATATCAAGCTTCCAATCTAAATCTATTAACTCTCCGTTAATGGGGGTTACCCCAACATTTGGCAGAGAACCGCATTTACAAATAAACGCCTGTTATGCTTTTGGAGGTGTTCCTTCTTCATTTGCTAAAACTACATCGATTTGGATTAACGCATCCATAGGCAAAGCTGATACGCCAACTGTTCTTCGTGCAGGAACACCGCTTGGGAAGAAGGTTGTATAAACTTCGTCTACAGCATTAATATCGGCAATATTCTTCAGGAAGATATTTACCTTAACCACATCCTCCATAGCGTGATCAATACTTTCTGCAATTGCCTTGATATTTTTCAAGCACTGTCCAGCCTGCTCTTTTACACCACCAGCCACTATTTTACCGGTTTTGGGGTCTAAAGGTAATTGAGCTGAAAAATGATTGTAATGAGAAAACGCTACAGTTTGTGTAGATAGAGAATCTTTTGGTGCATTTTCTGTATTATTTGGTTCTACGATAAGTCCGTGCCTGTCTTCAATAGCTTGTGGAGGTGTACCATCTCCGTGTGATACTACTGCTTCTATTTGTACCAAAGCATCCATAAGCAAAGCTGAGGCTGCAATTACTGTCCGCGCAGGGAAATAAGCTGCAGTCCTGGCAATAGCTGAGTCCGGGAAAAATGTTGTATAAACTTCGTTTACGGCGTCAATATCCGAAAGGTTTTTAAGGAAGATATTAATTTTAACAATATCGTCAAGAGGAACATCGATACTTTCTAAAATTGCCTTGATATTCTTTAAGCACTGTGCAGCCTGCTCTTTTACACCACCGACTACCAATCTACCGGACTTTGGATCGATAGGTAATTGTGCTGAAAGATTATTGTAATGAGAGAAAGCTACAGCTTGTGTAGATAGGGCACTTGTTGGCGCATTTGCTGTGTTATTTGTAAGTTTTATGAGGTCGCCTGCTTGTGGTGCGTTTGGAATTGTACCTTCACCGTTTGAAATAAGTACTTCAATTTGTACTAAAGCATCCATAGGCAAAGCTGCAACTGCAACTACTGTCCTTGTAGGAACATAACTTAAGAAGAATGTTGTATAAACTTCATCTATAGCGTCAATGTCTTTGATATTCTTAACAAATACAGTGGTTCTAACAACATCGTTCATAATATGACCGATGCTTTCTAAAACTGCCTTGATGTTTTTAAAGCACTGTTCAGCCTGCTCTTTTACACCACCAGCTACCAATTTACCAGATTTGGGATCAATAGGTAATTGTGCTGAAAAATTATTGTAATGAGAGAAAGCTACAGTTTGTGAATATGGACCGATACCTCTTGGAGCATTTTCCGTATTTCTTGGTAATACTGCGTTATAGCCACTCATAATAATATTCCCCTTTTAAATATATTTATTAATAGACATATCTATTAACATGAGGATTGTAATCTACCCCACAAAAATTGTCAACCAGTTTTATGGAAAAAATTTCGAAAAAATTTTCAAATTAAAGATTGTGTTTTCTTTGAAAATATTTCACTAAACAGATTGCATTTTAATCACCTTACATATTTATCCCGACTCTGTGTTTAATTAAACTGCCAGCTCCTTTGCTGATTTATATACATGCTTGTCAGAACATCATTTTAGTACTGTAAAATGGTATCATGTCGCTAATTATCTGTTATGCAAAGGGATAAAGAAAGCCACCGGTGAACTGGGGCTTAGTTTTCTTATATATAATTTTAGGTAAGTGATCAATCAGAAAAATTTCCTGCCAAAAATGCAAAAAACCCGCATAAATAGCGAGTTTTTAGACAAAATATGGTGCGGCAGAGAGGACTTGAACCTCCACACCCTTACGGGCATAAGAACCTGAATCTTACGCGTCTGCCGATTCCGCCACTGCCGCCTGTTAATCTATTATGTTTTTCAGTAAGCTACCTTGATTAAGAATTCCTTTTACAACAAGCATTATTATAGCACCTGGGATTTGTCCGGTCAATTAAATTTGCTACCAATTTCAGCAGCTATTCAAATAACAGACCTTGATGGATATCAAGGTCTGACTGCGTTTTTGAAAGCTATTCCGGCGGCCTCGATAGTTTTATCCAGCATATCCTGAGTGTGTGCCAAGGAAATAAAGGTTGATTCAAACTGGGCGGGTGCAAGATATATACCCTGCTCCAGCATGGATCTAAAAAACAAAGTATATTTTTCAGTATCCGAGGCACTGGCAGTCTTAAAATCCACCACCTTGTTTTTTGAGAAAAAGCAGCAGAGCATGGATTCAACCCTATTTATGTGAACATCCGCTCCTGCATTTTTTGCCATTTCTTTAAGCCCCTTGGCTAAATATTGGGCTTTGTTATTCAGCTCTTGATAAAATCCCGGTCTTTTCAAGACCTTTAAGGTCGCAATACCGGCACTGACTGCCAAGGGATTACCCGACAAGGTTCCTGCTTGGTATACCGGACCGGCGGGTGAAAGCATTTTCATAACATCTTCTTTGCCGCCATATGCACCTACGGGCAGACCTCCCCCAATTATTTTACCCAAGCAGGTAATATCCGGCATTACGCTATATAGCTGCTGGGCACCTCCATAGGATAGCCTAAATCCTGTGATTACCTCATCGAAAATCAATAATGCCTGATATTTTTCTGTGATTTCTCTTAATCCTTCCAGAAAACCGGGCTCTGGTGGAACTACACCCATATTGCCTGCTACCGGTTCAACAAATACCGCGGCAATGGAATTTCCCTCAGACTCAAATATTTCCTCTACACTTTTTAGATTATTATAGGTAGCATTGATTGTGTTTTCAACAATATTTTTTGTCACCCCGGGACTTGTAGGAACCCCATGGGTAAGTGCACCGGAACCGGCCTTTATTAAAAACATATCTCCATGGCCATGATAGCAGCCTTCAAATTTTACAATTTTGTCCCTGCCGGTATAGGCTCTTGCCAGCCTGGCAGCACTCATTGTGGCCTCAGTTCCGGAGTTGACAAGTCTGACCATTTCAATGGAGGGCACGGCGTCAATAATCATTGCACCCAGTATATTTTCTCTCTCTGTAGGTGCACCAAAGCTGGTACCGATATTTAGACACTCCCGGATAGCCTCCGCAACCTCAGCATGCAAGTGACCCAGGATTAGTGGACCCCAGGAGCTGAGATAATCAATAAAGGAATTGCCGTCCTCATCTTCAATAATGGCCCCCTTGCCTCGTTTTATAAAAAGAGGGCTTGAATTCACCGATTTAAATGCCCTTACCGGGCTGT
>JAAXTT010000124.1 GCA_013336365.1 Peptococcaceae bacterium | reverse complement strand
CAATAAGCACTATGAATTTATTCAGTTTAATACTGTCCAAGGTCTTTCCACCCCTTGGCACTCCCATCAAGTAACTCGTCTCATTCTCAGAAAAAAACATGGATAAATCAATCAGCTTCAAGTTGGGAATTACTGGAATATGAAATATCGAACCCATAGTAGCTCTGAGGGTCTTGTCATTATACATATCAACAGTTCCCGACATCAGTAATACCGCGTCAGCCCCAAGGGCATCCGCACTGCGAATAATTGTTCCCAAATTACCGGGATCAGATACTCCATCAACTAAAACAACAAGATTGCTTGCTTTTCCCTTATCAAATATAGACTCCACCAAACTCAATTCGCTCATCACACATAAAGCCAGAACCTCTTGGGAAGACTCAGTTGAAGAAATATATTTTATAATCCCACTGTCTACCGGGATTATTTTTACCACCCTTTTCTGGGCCAATTTTACCAAGCCATCAGCTCTCTCAGAGGACAAAAAATCCTGAGAACAAATTAAACTATCTATTGCTGCCTCACTTTTCAAAGCATCATGGACAAAACGCAGTCCCTCGATTAAATATTTTCTTTCCTGCTCTCTGAATTTTTTCTTTTTTAACTTATGAAGATACTTAACCAAAGGATTATTTTGACTTTTTATCGGATCCATAGCTACCCTTCCAAGGACCATTCCTCATTAATCATTACCTCTATTATAGAACACAAAAGCATGGCGTTTCCAGCCATGCTTTTGTGTTCTATAAAATAAATTATAAATTAAATTTTTGACTTAGCTACTTCTACAAGCTGTAGAAAAGACCGATCATCATTAACTGCCATATCAGCCAGCAGCTTGCGATTGATATTAATTCCAGCTACTCTTAGTCCTGACATGAACTTACTGTATGAAATTCCATTCATTCTGGCTGCAGCATTAATCCTTGCAATCCAAAGCTTACGAAATTCTCTTTTCCTGTTTCTTCTATCCCTATAGGCATAGGCCAATGATTTAAGCAACTGAGTTTTGGCAACCCTGAAAAGCTTGCTTTTAGAACCTCTGTATCCTTTTGCCAGTTTTAAGACTTTCCTATGTCTGTTTCTAGATACTACACTACTTTTAGCCCGTGGCATATTGTCTCCTCCTTACGGCACAAATTTGCATAATTTTAATAAGGCAACATTCTCTCCAGTACTTTTTGATCAGAACAATGAATAATAGATGATTTTCTAAGGTCTCTTTTTCTCTTTGCTGATTTTTTACCTAATATATGACGATGAAAAGAATGGGATCCCTTAAACTTACCTGTTCCGGTCTTGGAAAATCTTTTTGCAGCACCACGATGTGACTTAATTTTAGGCATTTTAAATCTCCTCTCTATTCCTGTTTGTCTTGCAGCGGAGAAATAATCATAATCATATTTTTACCTTCCAGCTTGGGTTGTCTTTCTACCATGCCCAGCTCCTTAATTTCTTCAGCCAATCTGACCAGAAGCTGTCTGCCAAGCTGAGTATGAACTATTTCCCGACCACGAAAGATGATGGAAGCCTTAACCTTGTCGCCTTCCTTAAGAAAACGCTCAGCATTCTTAACCTTGACCTGAAAATCGTGATCCTCAATATTCGGTCTCATCTTAATTTCTTTGACTTCAATTACCTTCTGTTTCTTTCGGGTTTCTTTTTCTTTTTTGCTCTGCTCATACTTATATTTCCCAAAATCCATAATCCTGCAGACTGGTGGCTTAGCCTGGGGTGCTATTTCAACTAAATCCAGCTGATTTTCATCAGCAATCTTCAAGGCATCACGAATCGGCATAATACCCAACTGACCGCCTTCAGTATCTACCAATCGCACTTCACGGACACGGATTTCTTCATTAATGCGGAAATCTTTGGAAATGTTATCACCTCCCATAAAAATAAAAAAAACGAGTGTAATCACCCGCTTCACAAGATAGACACAAGAAACCCCTTGGGCTCTTCAGTCATATGCCTGACCGTACTAGCTGACAAGCTGTACGGTGAGAAGCGGATAGCTTCTGCTTAAAAGTTAACAATAGAATACTAGCACGAAAAAAACCATTCGTCAATAAAAAATTAGTCTAACTGGGTTATTGTGCCATCTTGGTCGATGGCAAGATAGTATAATAAAATCTTTTCTTTGGTAACAAACCTGTATTCATGCGGACCTGTTTTCTTATAGGTATATTCTTTAGAAAAACGCCTTTGCCATTCAGTAATTACACTCTCCGGATTTTCTGGAATCTCCTGGTTTTCAGTAAAATACCCTTCTACTTGTGAATAGAAAATCTTCAGGTCACCTCGAACAGAGCTAACAGCCTGCCAATCAAGATAGCTAAAAAGCATAGGTCTGGCAGCCGCAGTCAAGAGAACTACTGCTGCCAAAACTACTATCCATTCAATTAGAGAATTTCTCTGCCTTCTTCTGGACAAAAAATCCCTCCTGATTATTTGAAAAGTGTTTATTATCAGGATATTTTCTTGCTACTAATCTCTTCATTTACCTTGTTTATAAAAGCATCTGCCATCATTGATCCCATATCACCTTCACTGCGATGCCTGACAGACATAGATGCGTTTTCTACTTCACGGTCTCCTAAAACCAACATATAAGGAACTTTCTGACCCTGGGCTTCCCTAATTTTATAATTTACCTTTTCATTCCGGTCATCAATTTCAACTCTTATGCCTGCATTTTTCAAAGCTTCAACTACCTTATGGGCGTATTCAGTGTGTCTTGAAGTAATAGGAAGAACCTTGACCTGGACAGGTGCCAACCAAACAGGAAGTGCACCACCAAAGTGCTCAATAAGAATACCGATAAACCTTTCCATGCTACCAAAAACAACTCTGTGAATCATAACCGGCTGATGCTTTTGCCCATCTTCTCCAATATAGCTCAGATCAAATTTTTCAGGCATTTGGAAGTCCAGCTGAATTGTTCCACACTGCCATGTCCTTCCCAGACAATCCTCAAGCTTAAAATCAATCTTAGGACCATAGAAGGCTCCGTCACCCTCATTAATCTTATATTCCATGCCCTTTGCCTTGAGCGCATCCTCAAGGGCACTGGTGGCGTTTTCCCATATTTCATCAGAGCCCATAGCTTTATCAGGCTTAGTAGATACCTCTACCCGATATTTGAAACCAAACACATTATAAAAATAATCTACTAACTCAATAACCCCAATTATCTCATCTTTTATTTGCTCTGGCAGCATAAAGATATGGGCGTCATCCTGAGTAAAGCAGCGAACTCTCATCAAACCATGAAGAACACCTGAAAGTTCATGACGGTGAACAAGCCCCAATTCTCCCATTCTTATTGGCAAATCTCGGTAGCTGTGTAGCTTTCCTTTATAAATCAGAATACTGCCGGGACAATTCATTGGCTTAACAGCATAGTCCATTTCATCAATTTTTGTAAAATACATATTATCTCGGTAATGATCCCAGTGACCTGATCTTTCCCAGAGTTCTCTATTCAAGATTATTGGAGTTCTTATTTCCTCATAGCCTCTTCTATAATGCTCCTCCCGCCAGAACTTTTCCAGTTCATTGCGGACTACCATGCCTTTCGGATGGAAAAAAGGAAAACCAGGACCTTCTTCCAATATGCTAAAAAGGTCCAACTCTGCACCAAGCTTTCGGTGGTCTCTTTTTTTAGCTTCCTCTATTCTGAATAAATGCTCCTCAAGCATGCTTTTTTTAGGAAAGGACGTACCATAAATCCTTTGAAGCATTTTATTTTTTTCATTGCCTCTCCAATAAGCACCTGCCAGATTGGTCAGCTTAAATGCTTTAAGATATCCAGTCGAAGGAACATGAGGTCCTGCACAAAGGTCAATGAAATCCCCTTGCTGATAATAGGTTATTGAAGCCTCCTCCGGAAGGTCATTAATCAATTCCAGCTTGTAATCCTCACCACAGGACTTAAAAAAGTCAACAGCATCCTTTCTGTCAACCTCTCTTCTATTGAATGGCAGGTCATTTTTTACTATAGTGTCAATTTCCTTTTGAATTTCCTCCAGCATTTCAGGAGTGAATTTAACAGGAGAATCGAAATCATAGTAAAATCCATCCGCAATAGCCGGTCCTATTGCCAGCTTAGTGCCGGGAAAGAGCTTTTGCACGGCCTGAGCCATAACATGGGACGCACTGTGTCTAAATACCTGTTTACCTTCTTCATCATTAAAGGTGTAAAACTCTACATTTGCATCCTCCTCCAGTGAAGAGGACATATCCACCATTTTTCCATTAACTGAAGCTGCAATAGCCTCCTTGCCCAGGCGTCCGCTAATATCAAAAGCTATTCTTGACAGACTGGTGCCCTTCTCATACTCCCTGACACTTCCGTCCTTCAAAGTAATCTTCTTCATATTTAAACCTCCTTATATATTGAAATAAAATTATCGCTTATGAGAACAAAAAACACCCTCCCATGTACTGG
Organism: Peptococcaceae bacterium; assembly: GCA_013336365.1. Lineage (GTDB taxonomy): Bacteria > Bacillota > Desulfotomaculia > Desulfotomaculales > Desulfocucumaceae > JAAXTT01. The sequence continues at coordinate 20 of JAAXTT010000124.1, read as the reverse complement.
GACGGTGTTAATACCGTGGT
>JAAXTT010000123.1 GCA_013336365.1 Peptococcaceae bacterium | reverse complement strand
ACATCCTGGCATCTTATCTGCATCTTCATTTCTGTGGCTGCAGGGAGCAAGGCAAAAGATTTATCACTGCATGTAAAAATTATCAAATTAATAAAAGAAACAATAAGTCTAAAGATTTTACAGGGGTCAAGGAGGTCTAGCATTGTCAGGCTTTGTCTATGCCATCCAGCATTTGACAATAATTCCATTGAGTAACAGCAGGCCCTTCGATGAGATAGAGTTGGGTCGTTCCAGCATGTTTTTCCCTCTGGTAGGCCTTATTCTTGCAATCTTGATTATTGCCATAGATTGGTTAGCTGGAAGCATATTTCCTACTTCAGTCAGACCGGCCATTATGATAGTCAGCTTAATTTTGTTGACAGGGGGTATTCATTTGGACGGCTTTATGGACACTGCTGATGGTATTTTAAGTGGTCGTTCCAGAGAAAGAAAGCTGGAAATAATGCGAGATAGCAGAGTAGGTGCCTTTGGAGTTTTAGCACTCTTTTGTCTTTTGCTTCTAAAGTATTCTTTACTTGCAAGTTTTACCGGAAATGCAATATATCCACCATTGATTATGATGGCCGTCTTTGGTAGAGGTGCTATGACCCTTGCAATTGCCAAGTTTCCATATGCCAGAGAAGAGGGATTGGGAAACATATATTTAAAATATACAGGTAATTTTGAAATTTTTGTGGCCGGTTTGATTTCGTTTGTAATTGCTATTGCCTGTTCCGGTGCAGGGGGGCTTTTGCTTCTTCTGATTATAGTAATTTTTGCCTGTTTAATTTGCAATTATTTCAGAAAGATACTGGGGGGTCTTACCGGTGATACCTATGGGGCATTAAATGAAATTTTGGAGGTATTACTGCTTCTCATATATATACCTGCCATCAAATTCTTACCTTCTATTTTCTTGCCTTCGATTTCTAAGCTGGGGGTGTTTTTCTGAGCTGTAGAGTCTATCTAATAAGACATGGGGAAACTCTCTGGAACGCAAATAAAAAATTTCAAGGTCATATTGATATTCCTTTATCAGAAAAGGGTATCCAACAGGCAAGGGCTTTATCTCATCGATTGGCTGACAAGAAATTGACAGCGGTTTACAGCAGTGATTTGATAAGAGCAATGGAAACCGCTCGTCAAGTTGCTGAGCCTCACGGAATAGAGGTTAAAGAAGTACCCGCGCTAAGAGAAATTCATTTTGGTCAGTGGGAAGGACTTACCTACAAGGAAATAATTAAAGATGACGAGGAAACAATAACCAGGTGGTGGAAAAATCCTCTTGAAACACAAATTCCGGGAGGAGAAGGATTATCTGAGCTTCAGGCAAGAATTATTCCGGCATTGAAGGAAATTATTTCCAGACATAAAGGAGAAAAGGTTGCTGTAATTTGTCATGGCGGAACAATAAGAACACTGATTAGTTCGATATTACACATGGATTTGAATAAATATTGGAAAATCAGGCAGGATAATGCATCTCTAAATATTCTTGATTTCACCGACTGGGAAAATGGAATACTGGTTTCCTTAAATGATTGTAGCCATTTGCCAGACAATCATTAATTAGATTATTAAATCTAATAGTCTTAAAGATATAAGAGAAAATTTTATTTAAACCAAAAGAGCGATACTTTGGAGGTAACAAAATGGAGGACAGGACACTTAATAAAAATAGACTTGTTATACTTTTACTTATACTTTCAGCATTCTTTGTGTTGCTTTTATTAAAGCTGTCCTGGCTTCAATTGGTCAATGGCAAGGAATTAAGCAGCAGAGCCTTGGAAGTGAGAGGTAGAGAGGTTGTTTTAGAGCCTCCCAGGGGCATTATATATGATCGAAATGGTGTCGAATTAGTCATAAATACACCGGTCAAGTCTATATATATAAATCCTGATATATTCTCTGTTCAGACGGAGATATCTCCCGGTGAGAGTAAAGAGATTAAAATCAGATCGGCAAAAGAGGAGCTACTTCGAAGTATTGCAGCAATTCTTAAGTTAAAGGAAGACGACTTAGTAAAAATTATTGATTCAAAAAAAAGCTTTGTTTGGTTGAAGCAGAGGGTAGATTATGACAGCTACAAAAAGGTTGCCGGCTTAGTTAAAGAAAAAAAAGCAACCGGGATAGATTATCTTGATGAAACTCGCAGGGCCTATCCACAAATTAATTCAGCAGCTCATATTTTGGGTTTTGTAGGAATTGACCCTTCAGCCCGAGGTGGTATTGAAAAATCTTATGACAGTGAACTGACCGGAGTTCCGGGACGTTTGCTTACTGAAAAAGATAGTTTAGGTCGGGAAGTGCCTACAGCAAGATCGCAGCTTATTCCTCCAACCCCTGGGAATAATCTTTTTCTGACCATAGATACAACTATTCAGTATTATATTGAAAATGAACTTGATAAATTGCAGGAGGAATATTCTCCTCAAAAAGCAATAATAATTGCAATGAATCCAAATACAGGAGAAATTTTGGGAATGGGCTCTCGCCCAAGCTATAATCCGGCAGAATATAGCTCCTATCCTCAAGAAATTTGGAATAGCAATCCGGCAGCGAATTTCAATTATGAGCCAGGCTCTGTTCTCAAAATGTTTATAGCGTCTATGGCTTTGGAGGAAGGAATTGTTAAGGAAAGTGACTATTTCTATTGTCCAGGATATATCGATGTATTGGGAATCAGAATAAAATGTTGGAATAAGGCAGGGCATAAAGACCAGACCTTTGCTAAGGGACTTCACAATTCTTGTAACCCGGTTATAATATCAGTGGGTTTAAAAACCGGGAAATCTATAGTTTATAAATACTTAAAAGGTTTTGGATTTGGTCAGCCAACCGGAATTGATTTGCCGGGAGAGGAATCAGGCATTCTTATCCCTCAAGAAAAATTGTCCGAGGTTGATTTGGCTACAATTTCTATGGGCCAGTCAGTAGCTGTGACCCCGATTCAAATGCTGACTGCTGTATCAGCCATTGCCAATGGAGGTAATTTAGTAAAACCTCATTTGGTTGGGGGTATAGAAAATCCTGTAAGCAAGGAATTGAAAAAAATCAAACCTCATATTACACGTCAGGTAATATCCGAGGAAACCTCCAGCCAAATGAACAAACTGCTTCAAGGAGTTGTCATGGAGGGAACTGCAATGCATGGCTACCTTGATGGGTACTCGGCAGCCGGAAAAACAGGAACTGCTGAGGTTCCGGGGCAAAAAGGCTACTCGAAGGGTAAATATATCTCTTCCTTTGCCGGGTACGCTCCGGCGGATAATCCTCAAGTAGCTATCTTGGTAATAGTTGATCAACCGAGTGGGGCTGTCTATTATGGTAGTGAAATTGCTGCTCCGGTCTTTCATTCCCTTGGAGGCGATGTGCTTCATTATCTTAATATTCCGGAAAATCCTAATCAGCCAAAGCCAAGCAAGCTAAAAATAAATGAAGATAATAAAATTGCCCTTACAAGAGATAATAATATGGTTATGGTCCCTAATATCCTAGGTTTTCCTTTAGAGGAGGCAAAAAAAATTCTGGCCGATTATGGGTTTAGAATTGAAACCTCAGGAAACAAGGGTAGGATTGTTCAGCAAAGTCCCGGCGGTGGAAGCTATCTGAAAAAAAGTTCTTCAATTAGAATTAAAAGTGCTGCTACAGATAGCCAAGATTTAAAGGTGCTTGTACCGGATTTAAGAGGGCTGACCATCAAAAAATCAGGACTTATCCTTAACCAATTGGATTTAGGGATAAATGTCACCGGCAGTGGATTAGTGAAAAAACAGAAGCCGGCTCCCGGCTCAAAGGTATCCAGGGGTACAATAATTATGCTTGAGTTTGCGCCTCCAGTTTAAGTAAGGATGGGATGTTTATGTTTCACACAGTCGTTAATGAAAGCAATAATAATCTGTTGGCTAGTCGACTTTTTATTGCAGATAGCTTTTTCACTAGATTTAAAGGTCTTTTGGGTAAAAAAGCATTGAATTCCGGGGATGGTTTGCTATTGGTCCCTTGTAGCTCAGTGCATACAATGTTTATGCGGTTTAATCTCGACCTGGTTTTTTTGGATAAGAAAAACCTAGTTGTGAAAACAATAGCAGGACTTCCTCCTTGGAGGATTGTTCCACCGGTGTTTGGTGCAATTAAAACCCTTGAATTGCCTGCAGGAACAATAGTAAGGTCCAATACTGAAATTGGGAACACCTTGAAGATTCGAATGTCCAGAGTTACAGATAAATAATTTAATTAAGAAACACTCATTACTGCGGCAGGGTTTTTTGCGCATCCAACAGGGTTTTTAGACGGAAAACTTGTAATAGCTCAGGGCTAGATGGTAAACTGAGCTGGCATGAAAGCAATTGAAAAAAATAAATAAAAACAGGTGGCAACATGGCGTTTCTAAAGGGTTCGAATATTGTGATGGTAATAATGCTGCTGGTTGGCGGATTAACAGGTAGTGCAATGGCAGATATTTTAAGTGGCTATGCGCCTTTTTTGCAGTCTACAATAAAAATCGGTTTTGATCCATTTATTATGGACCTTCACTTTATAACTATGACTTTTGGTTTTAAAATGGCTTTTAGCATTCTTACTGCACTGGGTATGGTTGCAG